>JBEBTM010000291.1:0-6039 GCA_040393745.1 Thermogutta terrifontis
AATCCGTTTTGCCTCGGGTCAGGAAGGCTGGCTCCCGGCGGTTCAGATCGTCGCCTATTAAACCCGGCGCGACAGAGCCGTCAACCGTGTTTCCGCTCGTTGAATGGACCCGCTCCCGTTGGTTGCTGGTGTCATCGCCAAAATATTGATGATCCCGAGTATTGGTAATTAGAGCTCTTGTCAACGATAATTACGTGAAAAGCAGAAAGAACAATGACCCATTCCAATTTGAACATGGCCCAACTTTGCCGGTATTTGCATCTCCCGGAGAGTCGGGGCAAAAAGCTCGTTGACAAGGGTACGAATCCGGGTCGCCGGGTCAACGGCGAGTGGGTCTTTGCCCGCGACGAAGTCAACCGTTGGCTCGAACAACGCATCGGCGAGTCCGACGATGCCGAACTGGCCGATGTGGAGACCGCCTTACAGCGGAACGAATCATTCGATGGGCCGGTCCAAATTTCGAAGCTGATCCCCGAAGGCGGAATCGCGCTGCCACTCCATGCCCGGACCCGGGATTCGGCCATTCGCAGCATGGTCGCCCTGGGTATGGAAACGGGGCTCCTTTGGGATCCCGACGCCCTGACGCAGGCCGTGAAACAACGGGAAGAACTGCATTCAACGGCCTTGGACAACGGTGTGGCCCTGCTGCACCCAAGGCGTCCGATGTCGAATATCATGGAAGATGCCTTCATCGTCTTGGGAATCCTGCCAAGCGGCATTCCTTTCGGCGGCGGATTCGATAACAAAACGGACATTTTCTTTCTGATCTGCTCACAGGACGATCGGGGACACCTTCGCACACTGGCCCGCTTGAGCCGGATTTTGACTTGGCCGAACTTTCTGGACCGCCTTCGGGAAGCCGGCGATGCGGCGGAAATTCGGACCCTGATCGCCGAAGTGGAAACAGAGATTTCGTAATATTTTTCACATTCTGAAAACCTATACCCCATGTACGATAAAGAACAACTCCGGGAGATGATCCTGAAGAACGCCCTGAAGTTCGGCGATTTTACGCTCGCTTCGGGCAAAAAGGCCAAATTCTACCTCGATTGCCGTCAGATCACGCTCGATTCGGTCAGCGCGAAACTGGTTGGTGAAGGCATTTTGGAGCTCCTGCAAAACGACCCCGCGATGCCGAAAGCCGTGGGTGGCATGGCCATCGGAGCCGACCCGATCACGGCCGCCGTGATTACCGTCGCGGCATTTCAAAACGTGCCGCTCAAGGGTTTTATGGTCCGCAAACAGAGCAAAAGTCACGGTACGCAGCAGTTCGTCGAGGGCCCTATTGCCGCAGGGGACCACGTTGTCATCGTCGAAGATGTCGTCACGACCGGCGGTTCATCCTTGGAGGCCATCGAGCGGGTCGAAGCCGTGGGGGCCGTCGTCGACGGCGTGATTGCCATTATCGATCGACTCGAAGGCGGCACCGACGCGTTCCAGGCCAAAGGATACAAACTCCGAACGCTCTTCACGGTCCGCGATTTCGGCATCGAACCGAACGTCTGAGGAAAGTACCGGCTCAGGATAGGCGTCGAAGTATTGATGGGCCGTGTACATGGAACGGAAAAACATAAATTCAAAGACTGCGGCAATCGACGCCGATCAGTCGACCGGATTTCGTTGTAAAACAGGTGCTCGAAACGGCTTGTCCGGCGATGGTGAACGTGTCGGACCATCTTGTTCCGTTGACAAGGTCCGGGAGATTCCGTCGGGAACGCCGAACACGTTCGCGAGCTTGCTCGTCGTCGATCAGTTGAAGATATTCGTCCAATGTCGAGGGCGGTTTCCGAAGTCCGAACAAGCGGCACCATGCGGGGGTGAAGTAAATCAGATCGTCATCATACTGTTCCCAAGGCCCGAAACCGCCGATTTGAAACGCCTGTTCGTAAAATTCGTGGAGCGATTTCATCTCGTTCACGGCTTGAGAAATACGATAGAACGGATCGTTCGGATCGAAGTCGTGTCGCATTGGAGCCTCCGTAAAAAGGAAAAGGGACGCCACATCGACCCCGGTACGGAGTTTTCGTACCGGTTACAGGCCGGTTCCTGCGCACGGGTGCGCAAGACGATGCGTCACCTTCTTTCGAAGATAACGCACGACTACTTCCTCCGCACACGCTACAGCCGGTGACGCCCTTTTCCGGGACGCTCGTACTGTAGCGTAAAATCATGTGTCGCGGTTTCCCCTGTAAAGATTCCACGACGATTTCGGGGTCGATTTGTTGTGTGTGCGTTGATGGCAAAAACAGTAAATTTACCTCACGCTGTCATTTTATCGCGAGAGCTGCTAAAACGCAAGCGGAAAAAATATTTCGTCATCCCCGCGTAGGCGGGGATCTAGAGATTCAAGCCCTTTATTTCCTTGCATCGCCAATAATCGGGTGTGCAACGAAACCATTGCGTCTGTTGTCTGGATTCCCGCCTTCGCGGGAATGACGATGTTATTCTTTACTGTTCCCAAGCAACCCTCTTCACGGACAGATATGCGTAAATACGGAATATGAATTATTCCCGTGGGCAAGAATCAAAACAAGAATTGCGTGTAAAATAAAGAGGGTCGTGGCCAAGCCGAATGCAAAATGATACAAGCACAATGTTGATATGGTTACGGACCGGTAAAGTATGAGAATACCACCGATAAAAATGGCGGAGAGGAGTATTCCCATGAGAAAATAAAACGCATAATCTTGAGAAGCCGTGTACATCGCCGGGTTTGTTTCGAATTCCATCGCTCGATTGGAGCGAAAATCGGAATAGAGGATGAACGATGCGAACAACGTGACAAATAGGCCGAACGCATTGCCAATAAAAATGGTTGTCGCGACAAGCTTACGATCGATAAGTGTTTTTTCGGTCAGGACAAACGGGATTTCCATAAATTCCTCACATTGAAAAAAGGCGGCTGTCTCTCGACAGCCGCCTTTATTTTACAGCGTCATTGCCTTAATAGCAACGTTTATTTACAGCAGCAGCTTTTGCCACTTTGGCAACCGCAGTTGCAATTGCAGCCGCAACCACATCCGCAGCCGCATTCGCCCTTGGCTTTCTTTTCAGCCTTTTCTTTTTTCTCGGCGATCGCGGCTTGCGCGGCGGCCAACCGGGCGACCGGCAGACGCAGCGGCGAGCAGCTCACGTAGTTCAGACCCAACTTGTGGCAGAACTTCACCGAGGCGGGGTCGCCACCGTGTTCGCCGCAGATGCCGAGCTTGATGTCGGGTCGGGTTTCCTTGCCCTTCTTCACGCCGATCTTCATCAGACCGCCCACACCGTCCTGGTCCAAGGTTTGGAACGGGTCGGCCGGGAAAACGTCCATTTCCTGGTACTCGTTGATGAACGTGCCGTAGTCGTCCCGGCTGATGCCGAGGCCCGTCTGCGTCAGGTCGTTCGTGCCGAAGCTGAAGAACTCCGCGCCTTGGGCGATCTGGTCCGCCGTGACACAGGCCCGGGGCAATTCAATCATCGTTCCGACAAGGATGTCGGCCGTGATGCCCGCCTTCTTGAACACTTCGGCAGCGGCATCGCGGATGATCTTTTCCTGGTTCCGGAACTCGGTGATGTTGCCGACCAACGGAATCATGATTTCCGGATGGCAATCGATGCCGTCCTTGATCACGTTCACGGCCGCTTCGCAAATCGCCGTGGCCTGCATCCGGGTGATTTCCGGATACACGATGCCCAAACGGCAACCGCGATGACCCAACATCGGATTCGATTCGGCCAGTTCGTGAACCCGCTGGGCAATTTTCTCTTTCGAGATTTTGAGCTTCTTGGCCAGTTCTTCCTGTTCCTTGTCCTCGTGGGGCACGAATTCATGGAGCGGCGGATCCAGCAAGCGGATCGTGACCGGCCGGCCTTTCATGGCACGGAAAATGCCTTCGAAGTCTTCCCGCTGGTATTTCAGCAACGGTTTCAGGGCCTTTTCACGGGCTTCGACGGTTTCCGAGAGGATCATCGTCCGGAAGTCGTCGATCCGATCGAAGAACATGTGCTCCGTCCGGGTCAGGCCGATGCCTTCGGCGCCCAGCGCGATGGCCTGTTCGGATTCATGCGGGTTGTCCGCGTTGGTCCGAACGCCGAGTTTCCGGAAGCGGTCCGACCAGCTCATGAGCTGATGGAAGCACTGGAACAGCGGAGCATCCTTCGGCTTGAGTTCCTTCGTGAAGAGAACTTGCAAAATCTCCGAGGGCGAGGTGGCGATTTGGCCTTCGTAGACGTTTCCGGTGAAGCCGTCGACGGAGATCCAGTCGCCTTTTTTGAAGACTTTGCCGGCAACGGTCATCGTTTCGGCTTTGTAGTCGATCGTGATGGCGTCGCAACCGCAAACGCAGGCTTTGCCCATCTGGCGGCTGACCAGCGCGGCGTGCGAAGCGGCACCGCCGAACGAGGTCAAAATGCCTTGAGCGACCTTCATGCCGCGAAGATCTTCCGGCGTGGTTTCACGGCGGACCAAGATAATTTTGGCGTTGTTGTCCTTCTGCCACATGGCTTCAGCTTCGTCGGGTTGGAAGCAGATCACGCCCGTGGCCGCGCCGGGACCGGCGTTGATGCCCTTGGCCAGCGGGGTCTTACCTTTCAAGCCTGTGCCGCCGAAAATCGGCTGCAGGAGCTGGGTCACGTCGTTGGCCGGAATCCGCGAGATGGCCATTTCGGGCGTGATGAGTCCTTCATTGACCATATCCACGGCGGCCCGCACGGCGGCGAAACCGGTCCGCTTGGCATTTCGGGTCTGGAGCATCCAGAGGGTCTGGTTTTCAATCGTGAACTCGATGTCCTGGATGTCCTTATAGTGGTTTTCCAGAATCATCGCGACTTTCGAGAACTCTTCCCACGACTTGGGCATGTCCTTGCCGAGTGTTTCTTCGATTTTTTTCGGCATGCGGATACCGGCCACGACGTCTTCGCCTTGGGCGTTGATGAGGTAGTCGCCGGTGATGCCGGGGGCGCCGGTCGCTCCGTTTCGGGTCAAGGCCACGCCGGTCGCACAGGTTTCGCCCATGTTGCCGAAGACCATCGCCTGAACGTTCACGGCCGTCCCCCAGTCGTGCGGGATGTTGTTCATCCGGCGATAGACCATGGCCCGGTCATTCATCCAGGACCCGAACACGGCGCCGATGCCGCCCCAAACCTGTTCCATGGGATCTTCCGGGAAGTCGTGGCCGGTCTGTTTTTTGACGGCGGCTTTGAATTCCTTGACCAATTCTTTGAGGTGTTCCGGCTTCAGTTCGGAGTCTTCTTTGACGCCGACCTTGTGCTTCTTGGCTTCGAGAATTTCTTCGAAGGGATCAATGTCGGTTTTGGTTTTCGGCTTCATGTCGAGCACGACATCGCCGTACATCTGGACAAAGCGGCGGTAGCAGTCCCAGGCAAAGCGCTCGTCGCCGGACTTCTTGGCGAGAACTTCGACGGTCTTGTCGTTCAAACCGATGTTAAGAACGGTGTCCATCATGCCGGGCATTGATTCACGGGCACCGGAACGGCAGGAAACGAGAAGCGGCAAGTCCTTGGTATCGCCGAATTTCTTGCCCATCGTCGCTTCGATTTTGGCCATCGCTTCGTTGACCTGTCCGACGAGTTCCGGCGGATAGTTGCGGCCATTGTCATATAAATAGGTGCAGAATTCGGTGGAGAGCGTGAATCCGGACGGCACCGGAAGACCGATCTTCGCCATTTCAGCCAGGTTCGCGCCTTTTCCACCGAGCAGGTTTTTCATTGTCGCGTCGCCGTCTGTTCCGTCCTTGCCGAAGCTGTAAACGTACTTTGCCATAATAGATTGCCTCTTAAAACGTTGGAGAGAGATAGTAGTACCAAAAGGGGGCCCGAGGTGGGGCTTCCTACCGAAACGGATCGGTCAGAAATACAATTGGAACCATTGTACCGACTGTGCCGCCCCCGTCAAGTCTCTCAGCCGTGAAGACCGGGCTTAAGTTCGTGGGGATCATCCGCGAAATGGACGCTTCACTCCCGATTTTACGGATGCCGCGAAACTTCGCAGATGGGTTGCGTCAAAGCGGGCATTTCCCCTCGTCAAACGTGAAAATC
>JBEBTM010000292.1:0-6020 GCA_040393745.1 Thermogutta terrifontis
TTAGACTGCCGAAGTCACTCTTCCGCGCGCTGCACTTTTAAACTGCCGTTCACACAGGCATGATTTTCGGTGCCGACGCTTCTTCGATATCTTTCGAAGACGCTGAATCAGGGCGCTTTTTTTTCCCTTTCCATAGTTGCAGCCATTGTTCAAGCAGGGTGTCGGTACCAATCATTTCAAGGGCGAATTTGACGATCTCGATCGCCCGGGAGAATTGCCCTTTATCGGCATGGTGAATCGCCGCGTTTTTATAATCATCGAGCGTTCTGCTCTTTTCGATTTCAGCGGCACGCAGTCGATCCTTGTCATCTTCCGGTGTAAAAACGACCTTGATATCCAGATCTTTATACAGGCTATCCGGCGGCACAATTGCTCTGCAAGTTCGCGATCCGAAATCATTCTTTCGGAAAAAAACCGTTCGTTTCGTTCGCGGTCCCGCAGAAAACCGTAGTAGTAATTCTTTATTCGGTTATAGTACATCCGATAAATGGTTCCATTGAAAACCTGTTGTGATTCGCGATTCGAATCCGCCTCGACCGGTTCCACCGATCCGGAGTCTGGCGGATGGTCCATTGATTCGGACTGCGCGGGCAAAGACGATGGAACGAGAGTTTCTTTGAGAGTGCCGCGTTTCTTCTCACTCGGAAGGTCGCTTTCGAACGCTGATATCGGTAGATCCGCTGAGTCGTTTTCGATGATCGGCAGCATTTCGGGCAACTCCCTCGACTCCGTTTCATCATGGAGCGGTTTGACATCCCAATAGACAATGTCGATAAGATGAGTGATTGTTGCATTCGTCCCGTTTTTTCGTCGAATCTTAATCGCTTCTGTAGTGACGGATTCGACCTCCCCAGTGATTCGGCGGTCACGATAAGATTCTTTTCCTCGATGCTCTCGAATACCGATGCGAATCCTATCCCCGATGTCTATGGAATTGACGATATCTTGAAATTGACTCATGATTGATGATACTCGCCCTGCAAGAAAATGTGCGATATACTGAAGTTTGTATTACCAGTAATTGAAGCGAACACCGGGCAAAATGTCACGAGCGTGCTCGACGGACTCGGTATGAATGACTGAAATAATGGCGGTCGGCAATCGTTTTCGTAAAAAACGTACATCGTTTCTCAACGACTCTTTTGTTCCGGCATCGAGCAAGCCGTGTTTGTCTAGTGAGAGCGATAATCGGAGACGGCAAAATGTCGCGAGAATTTTGAGCAATTCCGCGCCGGACATGAGACTTCGCTCCGCCTGCCGAAACCGAGCCTTCGCCTTGTCGGGCCTGCCGAGAATGTCGTTCAGCATCGCCGAGGTTTGGAGAATCAGGCCGAACGGATGAACGGCCAAAATTTCTTCCGGGATCTCATTGAGCGTTTTATCCAATTCGTCGTTCCACCGACGTTTTTCCTGTTCGTCACCGAAGACCAACGCTCCTTTGGCGAGCAGCGCGAAAACGAACGGCTTTGCCAGGGCATCGATACTCTCGTCGAGAAGTTCGCAAAGTCGTACGGAAACTTCGTTCCAGAGGTCGCGTCCATTTTCCGGAAAGTCGCAGGCGAGATGGCCGAGGTAAACCCATGCCCGTTCGATATCACTGTCGTTTGTAAAGCATTCGATTGCGCTTCGAAAAAGGCTTTCGGCCAATTTTCGCTTTTCCGGATCGGCCGATTGAAACGAACAGGCTTGCCCGAGCGTGTTATAACAAATCCCGAGCCGCCGTCGGTCGAGTCGGTCA
This sequence comes from Thermogutta terrifontis, assembly GCA_040393745.1. GTDB lineage: Bacteria > Planctomycetota > Planctomycetia > Pirellulales > Thermoguttaceae > WRKP01. Next base: position 1,739 of record JBEBTM010000292.1, read on the forward strand.
GGTTCCGTGCCGAAAAATTCGGCGATTTGCTTCCGGAAACGTTCCTCTTTCATTCCGATGTCGGTCAGAATCTGTTCGACTTCGGCAAATCGAAACTGATCCATCAAATTGACGGCACGGCGACAGCGAAAACTCGTCTCCATTTCCAATCCTTTCTCCGGACCGAGTCTGGGCAACTCTTTTTCCAACGGGAGATAGTGTTCCCATAATTCGTTGGCTTGGAGTACGTCGCCCGCGTGGTTGGCGGCGGAGAATGGCACGAGAATTTCGTATAAATCGGCGGTCAGGTCGAGCTTTTTTGATTTCTCGTGGACAGCCTGAAGGAGTACCAGCAATTCGAGTCCCGTTCGGCGGTCTTGAGGAGTGTCGACATTTCGCGACGCCGTTTCATAGAGTGGGTAAAACAATTCGGGGGCTTTCACGAACAGGTCGACCAGCGTATCGAACATTGCTTTCGAACGGGAATCGTTCGTGTCGAACGGAGTGGTTTCGACGGCAGCGAGCAGAGAAGCCGTGTCACCGGAATCGAGTCGCGATTTACAGAACGACAATGATTCGAGCCGGTGATCGTAATCGAGCGAATCGAGGATCGGCAAGGGGGGGTGCACAACCATCGGCGTCCTGTCCGTATGGGCGCACATTCGGCGACGTTCCACGCCGAGAAGAACATCGGCCAAGTAAAGAGCCGCCGTAGATTCGGGTCTGTCCGAAGTCGGGTGGTATTGGAGCCGGGCAATGTCGACCGAAACAAGGTTGCGCTTCGATAATCTCCATCGATCTCGCATGGAAACGCGGAACATGCCTCGCAATTCGCCCCCATTGAGGACGGAGGTGATGATGAGTTGATCCGGCGAATTCCGATCCTGGACAACGTACCAACCGAGTGATTCGGCCAGGTTTCGCACATCGTCGTTCGCAGGAAAAGGAAAGGCGCGGTTGGCGATGTGCAAATGGATTGCGGCGTCGTCCGTCAGGCGACGTGAGACCTTTTCGTTGACGAACACGAAATGTTCGACGAGCGACCAAAGCATGGAAATGTAGCGATTATCGAGTTCCCGTTCGGCGAGGATACCGGAGCTACCGGAAAAGATATCGTGACGATGCCGGATCAGGATGCCGTAGGCGTCGACGCCGGATTCCTGACGCCATGCGTCGAGACGCCGGGAAAGCGATGCGGCCAGTTGTTTGCCCTGCGACGGATTGGTCGTCCGATAGTGATTGAAATGCAGATCGTTCGGATAGCGTCCGCCGATCTCGCCGAGGGCGTCGACCATCGCCTGCCGGATGCCGTCTTCGACAGCGTGATTGTACGCCCCAAACAGCAGGACGCCGCCGACGAGCATCAGCTCCCGCGTCGAACCGAACAGGCCGCTCTCGTCGAGGAAGAAATGGAGTTCCGAGTATTTTTCCGGCATGGCGTCAAAGTTTGTTGAGGATGTCTTCGATTTTCCGCACTTCCGACCGTTTTTTTTCTCGACGGTAGCAGTCCATCAACCGTTTTAAGGCTTCCTCATAGCCGTCAGTATTTGCCAGTTTATCCTCATCGAGAAGCTCTCCCATGATGGCGGTCGCCTTGACAAGGTCTTCACGGGCCCGCGAAAAACGATTTTGATGGCTATAAATATCCGCTCGATTGATATATAGTTTTGCCAATCTTTCGACGTGTAAAAATTTGTTGGACTTCACATTGTTTTCAATAAGTTCAATGCCTTTGGAAATTTCCGACAACCCTTCCTGGTAGCAGCCGGCGACGGCGTGCTCCATTGCGTGAAACAAGTATATTTCGGCTAGGACAGTATCACCGTTCAGGCTCTTCTTTCCGGCATTTTTCTCAAGGAGTTCCTTGGCCTTTTCCATGTCCCTCAGTGATTCACTCTTGCTGACTCCGGCAGGTAAGTCACTTTGGTTTCGCCAGCCATCCTTCGCCAAGCAAAACAATCGCCCCCTCATCCAATACGCGACGGCAAGTTCGTTTGTGTCCGCGAATCTTCCTTCGGCATATAGTTTTCCCCGTATCTCAATGCTCAAGGAAATATCGTGAAATGCCTCGGCAAGCTTTCGGCAGTCTGTAAATATTTGTGCTCGTCCATGGAAAGCCGCCGCTAGGTCTGCACGAACATCACGGCTATCCTCGCTTTCGCTTCTTTGGTAAAGGTCGATGGCTCTATCACAATCATGCAAGGCTTCATTGAAAAGACCTGAAATGCGATTCACATCGGCTCGGGCTTGATATGCTTGCGCAAGATTCTTTCTGAACAACACCTTGTCATAGCTCGGCAGATCGGGTTCCTGTATTAATTTCTCGCGACATCGTATTGATACTGTTGTTTCTTCGAGGGCTTCACGATCGCGACCCGCACACAATAACGCCCTAGAGTATTCGTAGTGAAAATTGGCGATATCATGGGCAACGGCATGTTTTTGAGGCGATTCCAAAGCCTCATAAGGCTGCTCGTAAAAATTCCGTTGGGCGAGTTGAAAGGCGGAGATGGATGCGGAAACTTGTCCGAGGCAACAATGGATCTCACCCAATATGGAATATGCCACCCCCAAGAGAAATCCGTAAATGGTTTTCTGATCGTCAATTTCCTTGACCTCGTGAAGCGACTCATAGATACTTATCCCTTTTTGTACGACTCCAAGTGCCTGGGAAAAATCATGCAGAGCGTCGGATTGATATTGGCCCAGTCGAACAAGGTATGTTGCCAAGTTGCATTTTTCCGTGGGGCCCCGTTCCGCTTCAAGCTCGGCAAACCGGACCGCTCCGGTCATTATTTCCGTCATTCTACGACGTTGATAAATAAACGGATGTTTGTGGCCCAACAAGCAAAATTGAAACAAATCATCACAATAGGAATTGTCGGCAATGCAATCATTTTCGATGACATTATTCCACAGAGAGGCCAGCACCAGCAACTCGCCGTCGTCGAAAGAGGTGAGTTTCGAGTCGATTCGGCAGGCTTTGTCGATCCAGCTGTTCTTTAACGCTACGGAATTCTCATCATTACGGAATATTCCTGCATAAGCTTCGTTGCCGATGGAGATGAGGCTCGATTCACGATGGGGATCGCGTTCGTACATCAAAAAAGCGTCGATCTTCTTCAGGAGATAGAGAATCCGAAACGTCAAATGCGGCTCATCAATCAAGTAGACAAGCTCCTTAAGTGTTATCGGTTCACCGACATTTGCTATCGCCAGAAGCATCAGCCGGCATTGATCCGCCAAGCTCTTTGGAAGTTCGGCGTCTAGCTTCGCTAAGAATCGGTCGATCAGTTTTTCAACGTCGATCTCGCCCTTCATCACGGCGAGTTCCCCCTTCGAGAAGTTCTCCAACAACCTCAGTTCAAGGATGCGGTGATTCGCTTTTTCAATCAACCACTCGGAGTTCGCGAGCTTTCGGTCTTTCAGGTAATCCTTCAAAAACGCCTTGTTTTCCTCTTCCGTCGGGAGGAATTCGCGTTTCCTGTCGGCGCGGTCCCACAGGGCGGACAACTCGTCGTGAATCGCCGTCGCTACGGAATCCGGCCCTGTCAACTCCGACTCCGGTCGAGCCGTAACGAGAATGTAAACCCCGTCGTCGAGCATTTCCGTTTCGGGCAGAAAATCGAAAATTCGGTCGACGCCGAGTTGCTGCTCGCCCTCCGATGCTTTAAGGCGGGCAAGCAGCTCATCCAGACCGTCGAGCACAAGGACGAGTTTTTTGCCGTAACCGCAATTTTCGTAATGTTCGCGGTATCGGTTCAAAAAGTCGGCCATCATTTTCCGGCGGGCTCGCCGTAAGGTCGCGACATCCACCTCGGAAGGTTCGCCATAGGCGGAAAGCGGAGGGACGTCGAACTTGGTGAAGTGCTGCGCGACTCCCTCATTGTCCGTGTTCATGCACGACTTGAGCGAATTGAGGAAGTCCGGCAGTTCGTGGTAGAACTGCGACCGACTCATGAAAAAGCAGCGTACGGCGACATCGGGATATTCGACACTCCTCTTTTCACGGAGCGGGTAAAGCGAGCGGCAGAATGCGCTCTTGCCGAGTCCGCGTCCCCCGGCAAGAAAGAGAATCCCCTTTTTCTCGCCGTCAAGCGATTCTCCCAGCCAACGTACAAAATGCTCCGGCCGGACAAAACGTTCCGCCTCATGCAGGGCGTCGAGTTCACGGGAAACCGTCTCGGCAATCGCGTCTTGTTCAAGCTTCTCCGAGGAAATCGCGAGGTGCTTGTACTCCTTGTAAATGTCATACAATTCCTTCGACTCGAAGTCGTGCCGGTCACCGTTGGAATAGCAGAGC
>JBEBTM010000293.1:0-6019 GCA_040393745.1 Thermogutta terrifontis
GGCCGTTTGCTGTTCGGGTGACAGTGTATCCAGCCGTTCGAACTCCTCCTGGATTTCCGCATACTGCCGTACCGCAACCGGATCCGATGGCCGAGAGCAACCGGGAAGCAGCCCTAAAAGCAAGGGTATCGACATGAACAAGGGAAAAAACCGACGAATATCCATGCCTGTCCATTCTAACGGGAAATAGTCCCCTGACAAGCCGTTTAAAGCGGATACCGGAGCGTTCATCGGGTGGTCGATCTTCGCGCGGGACGTGTGGCAAAATGCAGCAATCGCTTTTGATATGAAACAACAGACAGTTAGCGGTATTCAAAAAACAATGAAAAAGCGGAGTATTTTTTTCCGTTTTGGAGGAAATTAAGGTAAAATAGTGATGATTTAATGTTTAGTTTTTGATATTTCATGTTTCGGACCGGACTGGCACGAATGTTGCGAGACTTTTCTTGCCGGTCGCGTTTTCTTCCGAGCTTTTTAATCTGGATTCACCAACGGGAGCTTTTGAGTGTGAGAGCTCAATCGTTATATTTTGAGGTAAACTATGAAAAAAACACTGTTTTCTCTTACCGGACTCCTTGCACTGCTTTTCTTCTCCTCAGTCGCCCGGGCCGATGTGGTTGGCGCGAGTGGTACGCATCTGTTTGGCATTTCCGGAGCTTACAACAACGTCTTTTTCGGCGACTTCGTTGGGGCTAACGGCGATGTCGAGGGGCACATGGCCGTTAGCGGAGATCTCCATGCTTCGGCTTACAGCTTCGGCGCCTGGCGTCAGGAAAAGCATTCTGAGGGCCCCGTTCTGGTCGTTGGTGGTGATGCTTACGTTTCCAGCTCCACCGTTGCCGACGGTAACGCCTACATCCGTGGCAAGCTCACCAATACCAGCGGTGGTTCCGATTACAATATGCTGACCCGCGATGCCGCCGGTGGCCGTTTAACCGCATCCGGTTATAAAACCAATTACGATGGACAGATTTATGTTGGTGATACCGGCAATCTCGTGGCTCGAACCGAGAATGTCTGGAACAACTCCGGACAAATCGTCGGTGTCAAAGAAGTCATGTACAAAGACTACTACCAGAAGCTCGAAGCATCGCTTCCCTTTGATTTCGCCGTCGCCAAGACCGAACTCCGGGCCGTTTCCGACGAGCTCATGTCCTTGGGCGGTTCCGCGGCTGCCGGATTCGACTCCAACGGCAACTATGTCATCGATCTGACCGGTCTGACCGGTTTGCAATCGGTTCTCGTCGACGCCATGGTCTTCGATATGCTGGCCGACACGAGCCGCAACATGCTGGTCATCGCCGGAGCCGACACCACGTTGCTCGTGAACGTCACGAACGACTATGATCTGGATGTCCTTAACCTGACCCGGTCCCTCCTGCTCAATGGTAAAGACGGCGACCATGACGCCGATTTCGACGGTAGCAACGTCCTGTTCAACGTCGATTCCAGCATCGACACGGTTAACGTATCCGGCATCAGCTTCCAGGGTAGCATTTTGGCCATCGACTCGCACTTCGAAGTCTCCCACGGTCACATTTCCGGTCAGGCCTTCGGCGCTTCGGCGGAAACCTACGGCGGCGGTGAATTCCATGCCTATTACAACTTCGACGACAAGCATTTCACCAACACGGCCACGCCGGAACCGGCCACGATGCTCATCTTCGGAGTCGGTCTGGGCGGTTTGGCCCTGGGCCGCCGTTTCCGCAAGAAAAACGCCTGAACATAAGCGGATTATGATCATACCGACGGAAAGCCCTCGTTTACTCAACGAGGGCTTTTTCTTTTTGGGAACTACCCCTTTGAATCCCCAAGAAAGGAGAATTGCCACCTTGTCTGCCGGAACCTTTCCGAAAATCAGCAGCACAAAAACTGCTTGTTTTACTGGGCATGGTGTGGTAGAATACCCTCTCCGGTTACAGACGTTCGTTTGCATTTTTTACAGCCAGGGACTTTCGATGAGATATTGCATTTGGAACAATAAAGGCGGAGTTGGCAAGACATTCCTAACCTACTGTCTATCAACGGAATACGCGATTCGTCATCCCGAAAAAACGGTAGTGGCTGTCGACATGTGTCCGCAGGCTAATATTTCCGAAATGTTGCTCGGGGGTAATGGTGATGGTGAAATCAATCTCGCCACCTGTTGCGAAAACGACCGCACGATTGCAAGTTATATCAAAAGGCGGTTTGAAAAAAGCCAATTTGAACGGTTGGGAACCGAAACGACCTTTTTCGTGCCGGTGCATCAATATAACAAAAAAATGCCTTCTAATCTTTTTTTGTTGCCAGGTGATGTCGATTTGGACATCTGCGCTGCTCTGATCGATTACATGGGGTCTTCGCCACGTCGTGGGGCTTGGTTGACCAGCCGGCACCTTTTGGTTGATCTTCTTGATGTTTTTGAGGGCAACGCTAAAACAGACACGACGGTTTTTATTGATTCCAACCCCAGTTTTGCCAACTATACACAACTTGGCATTATTGCCGCTGACCGATTGATCGTGCCGTGTACGGCCGATTCCGCCTCCATCCGGGGCATCTTCAATATCCTGCGTCTGGTGTTCGGTGTGAAATCGCCAAACGAGATTTCGGCAGACGAAGTGTTCGACACGTTTTTTACCAAACTGCAAGATGTCGGGGTGTCACCGAAAATTCACGCATTCGTCCTCAATAAAGCGCGAACGTCAAACAGCAGTGCTTCCGCCGCGTACCGTTCCCATGTGGGTGAAATCCGGCGTATCACAACGGAAATCGCCGCAACGCATTCCAAATGTTTTACGCCCACGACAACGTCCGAGCGCATCTACGAAATGAAAGATTGCAACACGATCGCGCCGGTAATGAGTTACAACGGATTACCGCCTTCGCAATTACATCAAACGCGATACACGGTGTATGACGAGCAGCCCCAGGTTAACCAGACGCAGATTGATCCCTTTATGGAGGCGTTGCAACGGCTTGTCGCTGGCCTCGCGTGATCGGTACGAATTGCCGCTGTACCTGTTTCTCATGATCGCATGGCAGCTCTGCTGCATGTGTGGGTAATCCGAATATCCACAAGGCAGGGTTTGGTGTCAATTTCATACATGTCTTGGACAGCATGCTTAATTTGGTCTCGTACTTGATTTTGAGTAATCCTCTGCTCGTCCATTAGATCAATGGCCCACTGTTGGCGGTTACACCCCGAGGAACGCCAAAAATATAGGACAGTTCTTCATCCGTCGCATAAAAGGATAATTGTTAAGGGAATTAACTCCTCAAAGTCGGTTTTCTCTGTTATTTTCAATGTGGAAGTCGTGAAAGATCAAATAAAAATTCCGCCAAACTCTTTCATCGCTCTTCATTTCGGTGTAGAATGCCGTGAGTGCTCCGGACGCCGATTTTGTTCGGCATTGTCTTTCACGTTCCTCGTTTTGCCAGGCATCGTTCCATGGAAGTTAACATTGCGAGATTAAAGCGGTATTTTCCCAATACGAAAGCGGTCGACGATATTTCCTTTTCGTTCCACGGCGGCCAGATTTACGGCTTCGTCGGGCCCAACGGAGCCGGGAAAACCACGACCATGCGAATCCTGGCGACTCTGGACGAACCCACTTCCGGCGACATTTTTGTCGATGGTGTGAGCGTGGTCCAGTACCCCGACCAGGTCCGTAAGATGGTCGGCTACATGCCCGACTCGCTGCCCGCCCACCGGGATATTACGGTCCATGAATATCTCGACTTCTTCGCCCGGGCCTACGGACTCCGTGACCCCAAGCGAACCGAGATCGTTCGAAACATCGAAGAATTCACCGGTCTGACCGAATTCAAGGAAAAGACGATTTTCCAGATTTCCAAGGGCATGAAGCAGCGAGTCAGCCTGGCCCGGGCCATTGTTCACGAACCGGCCGTGCTCGTGCTTGACGAACCTGCCGCGGGTCTGGATCCTCGGGCTCGAATCGAGCTTCGGGAGCTACTCAAAGCGCTGCGTGACCAAGGCAAGGCGATCCTGATGAGTTCGCACATTCTGAGCGAATTGGGCGAAATCTGCGACGGTGTGGCCTTCATCGAGCGCGGCCAGTTACTCCGGGCCGGAAAGATCGAAAACATCATTCAAGACATGGAAATGCGCCCCATGACGATGATTCGGGCCAAGAATTTCGACCTGGAAACCCTGCTCAAGTTCGTTCTCGAAGAGCCCGGTGTGGAGCAGGCCACGATCGTCGGTAACGAGGTCGCCGTGGTCATTCCTGAAGACAAGGCCGGCATGCTTCTGACGGCCCTGATCAAGAAGGATGTCCAAATCGACGAATTCCGTCAGCACAAAGCTCACCTCGAAGATTTGTTTCTCAATATTACCAAGGGCAACCTCCAGTAATTTCACCCGGCCCCATTTCAATCATGAAAAAAGAACACGGATTCGTTCTGTTACTCACCGTTTTATTATTATGTACGTCTTCCTGCGCCTTCTTTTCCGGGCTTGGGAAGCCTTCATCCGTCAAACGCGCCGACCCTCAAGGGGGCATAAGCGCGTCAAAAACCTCTCACACAGCTTCCATGAAAACCGCCACAATTGAAACCAACCGAGGTACCATCAAACTGGAACTTTACGACGACAAGGTTCCGGAAACCGTTGCCAACTTCAAGAGCCTTGCCGACAAGGGATTTTACAACGGTCTGACCTTCCATCGGGTCATCCCCGACTTCATGATCCAAACCGGCTGTCCCAAAGGCACGGGAACCGGCGATGCGGGCTACAAATTCGACGACGAATTCCACCCCGACCTTCGCCATGACGGTCCCGGCGTGCTTTCGATGGCCAATGCGGGCCCGAACACAAACGGCTCCCAGTTTTTCATCACACACGTCGCCACGCCTTGGCTCGACGGCAAGCACTCCGTTTTCGGTCGCGTCACTGAAGGTCAGGATGTCGTCGACGCCATCCAAGCCGGCGATACCATGATTAAAGTCACGGTGGAGTAACAGGCAGAGTCATGCACAAAGGCCAGATCGTCGCCAAAGAATTCATGCTCCAGCATCTCCTGCGGGAGGAATCTTTCGGGGAGGTCTGGCGCGCTTTGGAACTGAACGTCGGACGCATTGTCCGACTTTTTTTTCCTTACGAGCCGCTCCGTTCGGACCCCGCCCTACCGGACCGTTTACGGAGCCACATGGTTCATTACGCCGATTTTACCTCACCACATCTGATCCCGCTGGATCGAGTCGTCGAGACGCCGGAAGACGGCGTTTTCCTGGTCTTCCGCCATGTCGAGGGGCCCACGCTCGACGAATACGCGGCCCAGTGGGTTCATTCGCAGGGCCAATTTCCTTCACACTTGGTCCGGGACGTCCTTTTGCCCATCGCTGTGCTCTTGGACGAAGCGGCTCAGCGCGGTTTTTCCCATCGACGTTTGGCTCCGTCGCGGATCATCGTCAGTCCGACCGAGGGCGTCCATGTGCTCGGCTTCGATTCCATTGATCTGTTGGCAACCATGGCAAACCGACATTCGTCGTTTCCCGCCCAGGAGAACATGGAAAATCTCCGCTATCTTGCCCCCGAACAACTCCGCGGCAACGAGGGTGATTCCTTTTCGGACCAATATGCCCTGGCAATGATCGCCGGCGAGTTGCTTTACGGACGGCCGCTTTTTTTCGCACAAAAAACCGACGAATTGCGGTCTCAACTCCTGGCGGTCTCCCCGCCCTTGATTCCCGGTCAACTGGAGCACGTCAACGATGCCCTGCAACAGGCGCTCCAGAAAAATCCGAAAGCCCGTTTTCCGTCTTCGATACAATTTCTGGATTGCCTGACGGGCCGGATTCCATTCACACAGACCAAAGTGCCGCTTACCGGCTTTTCAGATACCTCATCTTCCGGCTTTCCCGCCTCGCCTATGACCCCCGAAGAATTGGACGATCTCCCGCTTTCCAACGATTCACTCCTTCTCATGCCGCCGAAGTCGAAAGGCTTGGCTTTCCCGTCCGTGTCCGAGGAGCGTGAAGATTCTTTCGCGGCCATCCGTACGGATGCCGAGCA
>JBEBTM010000294.1:0-5997 GCA_040393745.1 Thermogutta terrifontis
TTTGAAGAAGGTTTCAAGCTCCAGGGCGTGATCCCGAACAACGAAGCCATCGTTTCCGTTGCAATCACGAAAATCGGTTTCACGACGTCGCTCATCATGCTGTTCGGGATGATTGCCAACATCCTGATCGCGCGGTTGACACCGATGAAGTTTATCTTCCTCACGGGACATCATACTCTGTTCATGGCCGCCTTGATCGCAGCCGTTTTTTACGCGGCAGAGTACTCGTCCGTGGTAACGATCATTGCCGGCTCCCTGATTCTCGGCTTTGTCTTGGCCTTTTTCCCTTGGACGGTCCAGTGGATCATGCGGAAAGTGACCGGCAGCGACGATTTCGCCCTGGGCCATTTCGGCAGTGTCGGCTATCTCTTTGCGGCCTTGGTGGGAAAATTGGTCGGTGGAAAATCCAGGTCAATCGAAGAAATCGCCTTTCCGAAGTCTCTGATGTTTTTTCGAGATACGACCGTCAGCATGGTTTTCACCATGTTTCCACTGTTCCTGATCGTTGCAGGCGTCGCGCTGTATCAGGCCGGTGACGAACAATTTGCGAAGATCATCGCTGAAAACAAGAACTTCGATAACAAGAGCTTTATCGTGTTCTGTATTATTCAATCGGTCACGTTTGCCGCCGGAATTTACATTGTTTTGCAAGGTGTCCGGCTCATTCTCGCCGAGATATTGCCCGCCTTCAAAGGAATTTCCGACAAACTCGTTCCCAACGCCAAACCGGCGATGGATTGCCCGCTTGTCTTTCCTTTTGCTCCGAATGCGGTCATTGCCGGTTTCCTTTGCAGTTTTCTCGGCGGCCTGGTCGGCCTGGGCTTTTGCGGCCTGCTTCGCTGGACGCTGATCCTGCCGGGCGTGATTCCGCATTTTTTCTGTGGTGCCACGGCCGGGGTTTTTGCCAATGCCACGGGAGGTCGCCGCGGGTGTGTCATCGGGGCTTTTCTTCACGGAATCCTGATTACATTCCTTCCGATCATGCTTTTGCCCGTTTTGGGGGAACTCGGCTATCAAAATACGACTTTCGGCGATTCGGACTTTGCCATCGTCGGAACCCTCTTGGGGAATATCGTCGTTTTCCTGAAAACCCTGGGATTGTAATTGCGGATTTCTGTTACCGTTTGTTTTACACCAGCCAGGTTGAAGGTACGTGTCATGAGAGTCGAAGACAACCATTTAGAGAAAAACACGATTTTACTCCGGCAAGAAGCAAGCGATTGGAAAGACGCCATCCGTCTGGCGACCGATTTACTCGAAGCTGTCGGTGCCGTAACGCCGGAATATTATCGGGGCATCCTGAAAAATATTGAACAGAACGGGCCTTATTTCGTCATCATGCCCGCCGTGGCCATGCCTCATGCCGCCCCGGAATATGGTGTTCGGGAAAACGCCTTCAGTCTGGTGACATTGAAAACGCCGGTTCATTTTGGACACTTGGAACATGACCCTGTCGAGATCATTCTCTGTATCGCCGCCAAGGATCGTCAATCCCTCAACGAAGAGGTGATCGTTCAAATTATGGATCTCCTGGATTTTGACGAAACCGTCAACCGCTTGAAGGCTGCCCGTGATTTGGAGGATGTCCGACGACTTTTCGCCGCATTGCCTGCCACCTGAACTCTTTCCGGATTTTCTTCTTATGCAAACACACCAGATCGAAATCACGAACCCCACCGGCTTGCACACGCGTCCCGGAACCGAATTCGTCCGACTGGCGAAGAGCTTCTCCAGCGAAATCACGATCCGCAAAGGCGACAAAATCGCCAACGCCAAGAGTCTCATCAAGCTGCTCCGGATCGGGATCTCGCAAGGGGAATCAATCACGTTGGAGTGTGACGGGGTCGACGAAACCGAGGCGGCTGAAAAACTGAAACAATATATCAATGAACTGAGAGACTGATATCGCCATGTTTTCGACCGCGTCTTCCGAAACGATCTTTCAGGGAAAGCCCGCCGCTCCCGGCTATGCGTTGGGCGCGCCTGTCTTTTTTTTGTCCGATAAAAAGACGGCGACCGTTTCAAATGAACCCTTCGTTTCGGCGGAATCGGAAATCGAGGCCTACCGCCTGGCCGTCGCGAAGCTCTCGGAACATTTCGAAAACCGGCGAAACGTGTCAACGGCGGCCGGCGACGAACTGACGGCTCAATTATTGGACGCCTATGGCGAAATGGCTTCCGATGAAGAATTGGAAAAGGACATCTCGGAATGTATCCGTACCGGGCAAAAAACGGCCTCCGAAGCAACATGCTTCGTCTTCGAGGAAATCATCGAAGAAATGGCCTCGATTGAAGATGAATATGCGCGGCAACGGGCCGACGACCTACGGTCCATCCAGGTACGGTTGCTTCGTGTCCTTTCCGGTTTGCCTGTCGAGAAAACCATTGACTTTCCCGAAGGCGGAGGCATTTTATTCGGCGACGAACTGACGCCGGCCGATACGTCCCAGATTCCTAAAGAACGACTTCTGGGCATCGTTTCGCGATCCGGCGGAACGACTTCTCATGTCGCCATTCTCGCACGAAATTTAGAAATCCCCGCTGTCGTCGGGGCGGATTTCGAAGCCGATGGCACCGCCAAATCGGTTTACGTTGACGGTTTTACAGGGCGGATCGTGTTTAATCCCGGTGAAGAAATCCGCCGGGAATTTGAGGTGAAATCGAACGCCCTTCGTCAGGAACGGCTAAAATTGGAGGAATTGCGGGATTGCCCCGCCATCACGAAAGACGGCGGACGAATCAGGCTCCTGGCCAATATCGGGCATGATAACGAGGTCGATCTTGCGTTGAAGTTCGGGGCCGAGGGCGTCGGACTTTTCCGCACGGAATTCCTTTTCATGAACGCCGACCGCCCTCCGAGCGAAGAGCTGCAGTTTCAGGCCTACAGAAAGGTTCTCGAAGCCATGGACGACCGTCCGGTAACGATTCGGACCTTTGACATCGGCGGCGATAAGCCGCTTTCTTACGTCGATTTACCGCAAGAGAGCAATCCTTTTCTCGGATTACGTGGTTGTCGTATTTATCGTACTCATTCGGAACTGATCCTGACGCAACTTTGCGCACTTTATCGCGCCTCGGTGTTCGGGCGACTCCGTATCATGTTTCCCATGATCGCCCATTCGTTCGAAGTCGAAGAATTTCTATCCCAAACGCGCGAAGCCCGATCGCAATTGACCGCACGAAAAATTCCGTTTGACGATTCCACCGAAATCGGTATCATGATCGAAACGCCGGCTGCGGCCCTGATTGCCGATGAGTTACTTGGCCAGGTCGACTTTGCCAGTCTGGGAACAAACGATCTGACGCAGTACACGCTGGCCGTGGATCGTGGAAACGAACATGTCGCTTCACTTTATGATGCGCGTCATCCGGCCGTCCAACGATTGATCCGGCATGTGGTCCAGGTCGGTCGTTCTCAAAACAAGTCGGTCGGACTTTGTGGTGAATTGTCGTCCGACGAGACAATGCCATCTTTTTTCCTGGACATCGGCATTGAATCTCTCAGCATGCCGCCATCGCTGATCCCTTCGATCAAAAAGCGAATCCGTGAGTTGTAGGGCTTAACAACTCACGCCACAGCACACGCTTTTGTGGGCGGCTCTTGTATTTGTATATAAGGGAAGATTGAGTCGCGTCTTTAGAAAGAAACCTTGGTTTTCCAAAAAAATGGAGGCAACTTTTTTTTCTTTCCGGAATGTTAATGGTAGGTGGAAACAAAGGTGACTTGTTTTCCGGACCTCCCGTTTTCTTTTATACCGACAAGGTGGAATTATGTATTTTACCCTCAATCGAGACTGTTGTTCGCGGCGTAACAAAACCGTGTTGCGTGCCTTTACACTCGTCGAGCTTTTGGTGGTGATTGCGATCATCGCCGTCCTGATCGCGCTGCTTCTTCCCGCCGTCCAGGCGGCACGCGAAGCGGCTCGTCGCATGCAATGTACAAACCATTTGAAACAATTCGGTACGGCCATCCATAATTTTCATGATGTTCGAAAAGGCTTGCCGCCGACAACACCCGGGGATTGCCGCGTCGGAACTTTTTTTCTGCTGGCTCCGTTTTATGAACAAAATGCTCTGTGGGATTTGCTCATGCGGGAAACCGACAATATGGGCGACCGATGTCACGGCGCATGGTGGAAAACCCAGCCCGAAGCCAATCGGATTGCCATTTCCAGTGTTCCGATCATGAAATGCCCGACGCGGCGCAGCGGTGTCGCTAAAATGGAGTTGGAGGACATGAGCGATCCGGGGAACTGGAACAGCGGTGACGACGCTCCGCTCGGCCCGCGAGGCGATTACGCCATTCCGTTCAGCCGTGGACCGCGATTCGAAAGTGTCGACGATTTTCAGGAACGGGCTCACGGAATCAAGTGGGACTGCTACTGGGAGCCTTGGAACCGCGACTGGATCGGCGTCGATTGCAGCCCTTTTCGAGTTGCAGTGGTAAAGCGGATGGATTCTTCCGTGGACTGGTATCTTGATCCGGGATTCAAAGACTGGAAACCGCGTGATACTTTTGCCGCGATCAAGGACGGTACGAGCAACCAGTTTTTCATCGGCGAAAAACATATTCCGACCAGCCGTCTCAATCAGTGTCCAAACGGTGGGCAGGTCTGGGACTGCGGGATGCTTTATCCGGGCGGTGACTGGCGGCAGATTTCCTATGGACGCGGTCTCGCTAATTTCGAAACGGAATTGCAGCAGGTGATCGTCAGTGCCCCCGATGCTTTTGCCGACGGACATCCGTATCAATACTCCTTCGGATCCTGGCATCCGGGAACGTGCAATTTCCTGATGGGCGACAGTGCCGTGAAAGGTGTCAGTACGACAACAAGTACGTTGATCATGTGCCGCCTCGGTTGCGTCAACGACGGACAGTCGGTCTCGCTGCCATAACATAAATCCATCGCGTTCCTTAAGGAGCGTGAACCGATACAAACTGCCATGAAACGAATTGCCCTTTTATTTGCCCTTTCGTTTGCTTTGCTCTCGGGCTGCGGATCGAGCATCAAGGTTTCCGGGACTGTCACTTTCGAAGACGGGACGCCCTTGAAAATCGGAACAGTCGTTTTCGATTCCGGTTCGACCTCGGCTCGCGGGCAACTGAATGATAAGGGACAGTACACGCTCGAATCGAAAGGAACCAAGGACGGAATCCCAGGTGGTCACTATAAAGTCACGGTCATGGGAGCCGTCGAAGAGTTTTATGTAACGGATCCCTCCGGTACGCGACGTGATACGAAAATGCTCATTGATTCCAAGTATCAATCGCCGGAAAAATCGGGGCTGACTTGCGAGGTCAGCGGCCCGACAACTTACGATTTCAAGGTCACCCCGCCAGACGCTCCCTGACGAAATCGATTTTCGCCGAAGATCGATGTAACGATCACAAGTTAACTGCTAACGGCGTGGAAGGTGCGCGCCGACGGAAGGCTTCCGTTATCCATTCATATGAGGTAATTCCTTGAAAAGAACCGCCCTTTCTTCCCTGCCATGCGGGGATCGCAAAACGGGCTTCACCCTGGTGGAGCTCCTTGTCGTCATCGCCATTATCGGTGTCCTGATCGCTCTTTTGCTACCGGCGGTCCAGGCGGCGCGCGAAGCCGCTCGCCGAATGCAGTGTGGAAATCACTTGAAGCAAATCGGTTTAGCATTGCACAATTATCACGACACTTACGAATCGTTTCCGGCCGGGACCATGCGTTTTACCGGAGGAGATTATCGCAAATCGATGTTCATCGCCCTGATGCCGTTTTGCGAACTGGCTCCGGCATACAACCAATTTATTTCCGACGGTTCTCCCAACCCTTGGAGCGTCCGCTTCGAACACATGCCGAATTTTGTGTGCCCCTCCGATTCCAACGGACAAGCGACTTGGGACGGTAACGACAGTCCGGCCTTGAGCTATCACGGTTGTGTCGGCGATTGGCCGGATCGGACGAACCAAACGGTCATCAGAAATCCTCGCGGTGTTTTTTCCCAGTACAACGATGAATA
>JBEBTM010000295.1:0-5976 GCA_040393745.1 Thermogutta terrifontis
CGCGAATTGGCCAGCGCCGCTTCCCGAAGCACGGTTTCGAATTCCTTTTTAGCGTTTTCGTCTTTGGCGTTTGCGCGGATTTTTTCGTCCGCGTCGTCAAGCCGTTTGAGATATTCAGTGCCCTTCGGATAACGGTCACCGAAGGTTTCGATGAGATCCCGGACCATCCGCCGAGCCGACTCCGGCGTATTGACGGGCACTTGGCCGTTGTCATAAGCCAAGGTGATTGCGGTGAATGTGAAAAGGAAAAGTCCGAAAACCAAAACGCGGACCAAACGGCTGAGGGAAAGATGGGGCATGGTTTTTTTCTCGTGTGAGTTTCAATTTCTCGAGGTACGTGACCTTTTCCCCAATTGTAATGGGAATCGCCGTAAAATGAAACGGCTATTTCGAATGGGAAGCCAAAAGAACATATTAACCTTTCCGCAAAGCGCTGCCTTCATGTTGACTTTCCTGTCTCGTGTGCTAGACTTTCGAAGGTGTTCGTTGTTTTTTGATGCGGAAGTGCCACTCTAACCCATTCTCCCATGCCGACTTACGAATATCACTGCGATGCGTGCTCCCATGATTTCGAGGAATTTCAGTACATCAAAGATGAGCCGCTGAAAAAATGCCCCGAGTGTGGCAAAAAGAAACTGCGTAGACTCATCAGCGGCGGGGCGGCCATTGTTTTCAAGGGTAGCGGATTTTACCAAACCGATTATCGCAGCGAATCTTACAAATCCTCGGCGAAGGCGGATTCCACATCGCCCGCCGTTGTCGCTCCCGCCGATGCACCGAAAAAGACGGAATCGAACAAGGGTGGCGAGACCCCGAAACCGAAAAATCCCAAGTAAATGCCTAAAACCGCACTCATCACCGGCGTGACCGGCCAGGATGGAGCTTATCTGTCCCGGTTTCTTCTCGAAAAAGGGTACGTCGTCCATGGCTTGAAACGTCGCAGTTCGTCGTTCAATACGGCCCGGATCGACAATATTTATCCCGATTCGGCGGAAAAGCAAAGCCGATTTCACCTGCATTTCGGGGACATGACCGATGCGACAAACTTGGTCCGGGTCCTCCAGGAGACGCAGCCGGATGAAGTGTACAATCTCGCGGCCATGTCGCATGTTCGGGTTTCTTTCGATATGCCGGAATACACGGCCGATGTCGACGCGCTGGGTACGTTACGCTTGCTCGAAGCGATTCGGCTCTTGAATTTACAGGGGAAAACGCGATTTTACCAGGCGTCGACATCGGAACTTTTCGGCGGCGTTTCCGACGAACCGCTCTCGGAAGCATCGCCGTTTTATCCTCGGAGCCCTTACGCCGTGGCGAAATTGTATGGATATTGGGCCACGGTCAATTACCGCGAAGCCTATGGTATTTTTGCCTGCAACGGCATCCTGTTCAATCACGAAAGTCCCTATCGGGGTGAAACTTTCGTCACCCGGAAGATCACCCGGACTGTGAGCCGGATCAAATTCGGCTTGCAGAACAAACTCCTGATCGGCAATCTCGATGCCCGCCGCGACTGGGGCCACGCCGCCGATTACGTCCAGGGCATGTGGATGATGCTCCAGCAGGACGCCCCCGACGATTACGTCCTGGCAACGGGCGAAATGCGGAGTGTGCGGCAGTTCGTCGAAATCGCGTTCGAAGCCGCCGGAATGCCGATCCGTTGGGAGGGGGCCGGCTTGGATGAAAAGGGTTACAATGCGCAGTCGGGACGCCTGCTCATTGAAATCGATCCCCGATATTTCCGTCCGACCGAAGTGGACACGCTCTTGGGCGATGCGACGAAAGCGCGGCAAAAACTCGGCTGGACCCCGAAGCGATCCTTTTCGGATTTGGTCAATGATATGATGCAACACGACCTCGCCGAAGCTCAACGCGAGGCGAAGTAGCGCAAGTAAACGACCCGGTTCTTTTTGGATCGCAATTTCCCGCAAAGCATCGAAATGCGATCTAACATCTTAATGGTTGGCAATTTAGAGACTGCCGAAACGTTGTCGTTTTCGCGAAAAAGGAGCGGTTTTGACGCGAGCGTAAACTGTTAATGCTATTTGACTTAACTTTGATCTGTCAGGGTATTTCTTGCGTTGCCGTACCAACGACATGTCAAATTGCATGCGTATGCCGTGAAAAAACCAACCTATCGGGCCCTCTTAACTTGCCCCCGCGATTCCCGGCATGGTATAATCGCCCCCACGAGCAAGAGACGCATCTCTCAGCTATTCAAACGGCAAAGTACCATCTATTTACGATTCCATGAATTTTTTCGCCAAACTCTTCGGAAAACCGAAGCTCAATTATCGCAAACGCTTTGAACTCCTCCAGGCGGCCATTTCGGGGACCATGTCGCAAGTCTACAAAGCCCGGGACCGCGAGACGGGCGAACTGGTCGCTTTGAAGATTCTCGACATGAAGAAAATCGAAGCGATTGAAGCCCGATTTAAAGGGCAGAACAAGCCGACCGAGGGTGAAATCGCCGTCCAATTCGATCATCCCTACATCGTCAAAACGCTTGACCAGGGCCTCACCACCGATGGTGAGCAATATCTCGTGATGGAATATCTCGAAGGTACGGGACTCAATAATGTCCTCATGGTCAAGGACGATCTCATGGCCGGTGCCCGCGTGTTTTACATTCGCCAAGTAGCCGAGGCACTCCAAGAGGTTCACGACAAGGGTTTCATTCACCGTGACATCTGTCCCAGGAACCTACTTTTCGTGGGTGAATTCGATGTCTTGAAGCTGACCGACTTCGGACTCACGGTCCCGAATCGACCGCCGTTCACGGACCCCGGCAACCGGACGGGCACGGCGAATTATATGGCCCCGGAACTGGTCCGGCGCAAGTATACGGACCTTCGGCTCGACGTGTTCGCGTTTGGCGTAACGATTTATGAGCTGTGTACCCGGCAGCTTCCCTGGCCCCGCGGCGACTCCGGCAATGCGGCGATGGGGCACGCCCTGCCCCCGGAGCCGATCACGACCTATCGTCCGCAAATCAACAAGACGCTGGCCGACGCCATTCACAGTTGTATCGAACCGGACGTGAACAAACGCTGCGCGACGATGAAGCAGTTCCTGAAAATGATCGCCAAGGTGCAAAACG
This sequence comes from Thermogutta terrifontis, assembly GCA_040393745.1. Classification (GTDB taxonomy): domain Bacteria; phylum Planctomycetota; class Planctomycetia; order Pirellulales; family Thermoguttaceae; genus WRKP01. Next base: position 3,101 of record JBEBTM010000295.1, read on the forward strand.
AAGACGAATAAGCGGCACCCCGGAATCCCAGGCCGGAATTTATTTTCGTGCGTTTTCATGCTTTCCGTGAACAATCCATTCCCGAACCGGTTTATGCAGCCCGCCGACGACCCGTACGACAACGAGATCAATCCGGTCCTTTGGCTGGAATGGCGTCGGGACGTCCATAGTTGCCGGGCGGGCTGCCTGTTTTTTCTCGGTCTGCTCATGGGGCTCGCGCTCTTTTTCCTGGCTGTTTCCAGTACCCGCGGATCCTCGGCAGGCGGGGTCATGGTTGTCCTTGCCGGGATTGTTTTTTTTCCCGCCGTGTTTTTCGGCGTACCGTTTCTCGGCGCGTTTCGATTGGCCCGGCAGCGGATCGAGGAAGATCTGACGCTCCACACGGGCATGTCCGGCAACGATATTATGTACGGAAAACTCTACCGCACGTCCTATCTGCTTGCCTGTTTGTACGCGCCGCTGGCGCCGGGATTGTTATTTTGCGCCGTGACGGGTTTGCCGGATATCATTCTCATCACCCTGTTCTTCTTTCTGCCGGTTTCCCTGGCGCTGAACATGGCGGCTTTGGGATTCATGGCCGGTGCGAAATCGGTATCGATGGCCGTGCTTCTCACGTTCCTGCTGTTCTGTTTTTGCCTGTCCGGCCTGTTCATGGCTAGTATTTTTTTATCGATGCACCGATATGCTTCCGGTTCACTGCTTAATGCCATACCACTGCCTTTCCTCTTTTTACTTTGTTCTTTCGGTGTTTTTCAGATGGGCACCCGCATCATGGAACCGCATCGACCGCAAATTTTCGTCGGTGGAATTGCCTTGGTATTGTTTTTCACCGCGGGACCGATTTTGACGCTCATAGCCCTGAATATGTACCGGTTCGAAAATACCGTCGCCTTCCTCGTCTGCTCGTTTTACTTCTTCGGCGCTCCCTTGACCGCCGTGGGAGTCGTTCAAATGGCCGACCGGATGAAGCGACGATCCACGCTCGACGATTGAAATAATTTTGCAACGAAATATCAATGACCGAATCCGTACAGAAACATCGTAAGGCCCCGTCGGCCTGGCAGGATCCCAACAGTATCTACTGGCTCGAAATTCGGCAAGCCCGACGGAACTATATTTTATACGAAATGATCGTTTTCGGCATTCTCGCGGGAGTTTACCTGATCACACTCTTTGCCATGGGTGATGCGGATACCATTTGGAACGAGCCGCCGTTATTGCTGTTACCGATCATGATCTACGCCATCGGACCGCTGCAGATTCCCTTGTACTGCGGGACGAAACTGGTGACGCAACTGCGCCGCGGCGACCTGGTCATGGAAACGCCCTTCCCGCCGACCACGATTTTCTGGGGCAAATTGCAGGTGGTCTTCACGCTCGCGATCTGCCTTTACGCTCCGTCGATACCGGGCGTGATCGCCTTGTGTTTCCTGGAAAAAACCTACTTCCTTCTTTTTGTACTATTTCTACCTATTGCCACGGTTTTCATCGCCATGATGCTTCTCGGATTCATGGCCGGTGCGCGAACCACGCCGCTGGCCATTGCCATGATCGCGCTTTTCTTCCTGTTTTTCTCGATCAATCTGGGCTTGACCTGCGGCATGGTTTCGCTTCACTTCAATCCCTTCTTTTTCCTCTCGCCGGGGTTTTATACGCTCCTGTATATCGATGCGGAAGATTTCTTCAGGGCCTTATTCGGGTTCAGTGCCGCCGTGGCTTTCAACCTGGTCCCCTGTTTCTTGATCTTCATCATGGGCATCCTGATGCTCGGACGCAACAGGAACCTGATGTTCGCCATGAAACTGCCTCTACTCCTGCTGTTCCTGTTTTCGCCCATGCTGCTGTTGATCGGCTTCATGACGGAAATCGGCTGGGCGGCGCAAACGGCCGCCCTGCTGCTGACTCTGGTGTATTTCGGGTCTCCCGCACTGGCCTTGTATCTCGTTCACCGATATAATCTGTCACAGCGGAACGTGGTAACGAACACGGAGGTCGGCCGTATCCATGGATTCTTCAAACGTATTTTTCGGCACAAAACCAACAAACCGAAACGCGCGGAGCCGCCGCATGAGTGAACCGAACCCGATTTACTGGCTTGAAAGCCGACATGGCCTTGGATTGCAAGCCGTGATGCTCCTGGCGGGGATCGCCATGTGCATCTACCTTTGCATGCTCGGTATTTCTCATGACAGTAACGACGTGGTCATGTCCTGGCTTTTTGCCATTCCGTTGGCCTTTTTCGCATTGGGTCCCCTGGTCATTCCGCTCGGTGGAGCACGCCGCCTCATGGAGCAGCAATACGAAGGCGATTTGATTCTCCATGTGCCCATGACGCCGCGCGAAATCATGTGGGGGAAACTCCAAACGACGCTGAATCTGCTCGTCTGCCTTTTCGGACCGACCGTGCCGGGTGTTCTTTTGTGTCTCGTCGCCGGTCGATCCGAATGGCCTCTTTCCGTGTTCATCGGATTTTCCGCAACGTTTTCCCTGTCGCTGACCGGCTATGGTTTCGCGGCGGGTTGCAGGACGCCTCCGCTCCGCGCGATCATGATCTTCTGCGGAGGTCTGTATACACTCTCGTTTTTTCCCGTCCTCTTGATGACCGCTTCGTTCATCGACTGGGTTCACCAGGCCGGAACAATCGGATTTCATGCGTCCGAAGGATACATACTGTTCTGCTTGTCCGCTTTCACCCTCATCGCTTCGGGGCTCGTTTACCGGATGGGCGTGCTGATCCTCCGGCCGAACCGGCATTTACCGGAAATCCTTTTTGTGCTGTCGATCCTGTCCGGCGGCGTCTTTCTTCTGACGGCGTCCATTATTATGTATATTAATATGCTACATACCGAAAGCCTGATCATGCTTCTTCCCTGGGC
>JBEBTM010000296.1:0-5971 GCA_040393745.1 Thermogutta terrifontis
TCGGAGTACGAACAATATGACGAACCGCTGGCCCCCGAGGTCGAAGACATCGAATTCGCCTATTTCGATCCTGAGGCGGGTCAGCAGGGAGAAACAGGCGACTGGGTCGAAGAATGGGACATGGATGATCGCCAAATGCTCCCCTTGGCCGTGCGGATCACCGTGGTCATTCGCAAGCAGCAGGTCAGCCGAAGCGCGTTGAGCTGGTCCTCGACTGCGCAAGAAACGGAAACGGTTGTCTACTCCCTGATCGTTCCGCTGCCGGTCACGATTGAAGTGCCGGAAACTGAAGAAACCGTGACGACGGAATGACGAGATCTGCTGCGGAAGTTGTTATTTTACTGTTCCTAACGGAGTATTGATAACGATGCAAAAAACCGACAAGAAAAACCGGCGCGAATTTCTCGCTTACGCCGGCTCCTTGGCCGCCGGAGTTGCGCTGCTTTCCTCTTCCAACGTAATAGGCCAAGACGAACCGAAAGGAACCGGCAAGATGTTCACGCTCAAACTGGCATTGTGTAACGAAATGTTCGAAGCCTGGAATACCGAAAGGGGCTTCGATTTCCCGCGTGTTTTCGAGTTCATCAAAAAATGCGGTTATGACGGCGTCGAGATCGCTCCCTTCACGATCGACACCGACGCCTTTCGAATCAGCGCGGCCCGGCGAGTCGAAATCCGCCGTGAAGCCGAGAAAGCCGGGCTCGAAATCACGGGTCTCCACTGGCTTCTTTCCAAGACGGAAGGTTATTACCTGACATCGCCCGACGCCGTAATCCGGCAGAAGACCGCAGGCTACTTCCAGGAGTTGACCCGGCTTTGCGCGGACCTCGGCGGCCATGTCATGGTGCTCGGTTCGCCCAAACAGCGGAATTTGCTTCCCGGCGTGACGAAAGAAAAAGCGTACGAATACGCTGCCGAAACGCTCGGTAACGTCGTTCCGTTGCTGGAACACTGCGGCGTAACAATCGCCCTGGAGCCGCTGGCTCCGAACGAAACCGACTTCCTCGCCAATGCGGACGAAGCCGTGAAGCTGCTCAAAATGGTGGACGCCCCGAAACACGTTTCGCTCCTGCTCGACTGCAAAGCCATGGTCGGCGGCGAAAAGCGGTCTATTCCGGATCTGATCCGAAAGCACAAGGACTATATGACCTATTTTCATTTGAACGACCCGAATCTCCGGGGGCCCGGTTTCGGCGACCTGGATTTCGTACCGATTGTCGCCGCGCTCAGGGAAATCGGTTACGCCGGCTGGGCCTCGGTCGAAGTCTTCGATTACACCCCGGGCCTGGAAAGGCTCGCTCAGGACAGCCTGTCGCACATGAAAAAATGTATCGATCAGGTAAACCACACTTGATGCTTGTACCAATGACGGGCGTCAACAGGATGCTTCTTGAAACGTCCAGGGCGGGTCGTCACGCCTCCAGTGTTTGATTCCACTCCACGGCGAGCATCATGACGTTGATGCCGGAACCGATTCCCATGAGAGCAAGCCGACTTCCGTCGGGGGCCGCGCCGCTTTCGATGCCGATACCTGCCGCCGTGGGCAGGGCCGCGCTGCCGGTGTTGCCCAGGTATTCCAGCGTTGAAAAGTTCAGTTCCATTGGGAGTCCCAAGGTATCGAAAAGCAACTTCTGGTGAACCCGGCCCACTTGGTGACAGAAGGTCCGGTCGATGTCGTTTCGCCGCCATCCGATTTCGTGCAAAAAATCGTCGAAAGTCTCGCCCGCCGCGGCCACACCTTCCAGCATCAAGGTTTCCGAGTCCGTTTGCATCAGGGGATTCATGCTATCGCCGCCGGATTGATCCGTATCGCTACGGCACAGATCGCAAAAATTCGTTTGAGCCCGCACCGCACCGCCGAGAAGCCGATTGCCTGTCTTCGAAATGTTTTTATGCGTTAACAGAACCGCGGCGCTGCCGGAGCCGATGGTCAGCGATGCAAAGGCGCCCTTGACGCTTTTTCGCGTGATGGACAGGTCCGTGTTCAGGTGCCGGATCGTGGCGTCCATGAGCGATCGGGAACTCTCCGTGCCGACGACGATGCCCGCCTCGATCTGGCCCAGTTCGATCATGTTGGCGATCTGGATCATGCCGCTGACAATACCCAGGCAGGCGTTGGAAATATCGTACACAAACCCCCGGCGAGAAAGCCCCAGTGCATTGTGAACGCCGCACGCCGTGGCCGGTTCGAGATAATCCCGGCAAACGGACCCGTGAATCAGGGCCCCCACGCGGTCCGGCTCGATGCCTGTTCGAGCCAGCAGTTTCCGTCCCGTCTCAATGCTCTGCGAACCCGGTGTCTTGCCCGGCGTCCAGAGGCGTCGTTCCCGGATTCCCGTGAGAATTTCCAACCGGCCCTCGGGCAATTTGAGTCGGGAATAAAGCGGCTCCAAAAGTCGTTCCAACTGTGAAGTTTCAACGACTTCTTCGGGAAGCGTGTAGGCGAAAGCATCGACGCAGACCTGGGAATATTTCATGGCGAAAAATCTTGAAAACGGAAAAAATGCGAAGGAAACGCCATTATACCGGACCGGGAAATTTCTAAAAGGTCACAATGTTGAAATCAACGCTTTCCTTATCTTATCGCCGCCGACGTAGATTCCCGGCTTGCCTCTTGCAGACCTCTCCGATACAATACCGACATGCGTTTCTGATATGTCCAATCCCTTACCCATTGAACGATGCAAACGATCAGTACGAAATTCGCCCCCGCGGCCATCGGACCTTATTCACAAGCCATTATCAGCGGCAACCTGCTCTTCACGGCGGGCCAAATTCCCCTGGTGCCCGAAACTATGACGCTCCAAGACGGCTCGATTGAAGATCAAACCCGGCAGGTGCTCAAAAATCTCGATGCCATTCTCACCGCTGCGGGCACCGATTGGAGCCGGGTGATCAAGACCACGGTTTTCCTCACCGACCTCGGCGATTTTGGCGTCATGAATGCGGTGTACGAAGCCCATCTGGCTCCCGCGAAACCGGCCCGGAGTACGGTCCAAGTGGCCGCGCTGCCCAAGGGTGCGAGGGTTGAAATCGAACTGGTCGCCGAAGTGTGAGCCTTACGTCTTGTTCTTGTACTGATTCGTTAGGTGCAAGTCGAAGCCGACCATGGCGAGATTGACGACGTACAGGACAATCACGGGGTCCAGGCTGTAGATCAGTTTGTGCAGGATCCCGCAGACGTAACCGGCCAGGACGATACTCGCGAACAACCGGCTCTTGCCCTCGCTGCGTTTCGCCCGCCAGAGTTTCCAAATCGAAATCGGCCAACTGAAGCCGAAACAGACCAGCATGCCGATTTCAAAGGGTGACATGATTATTTAGCCGAATGGCGAAAATGCCGGTTATCGTCCCAAAATATGTAAACTGTCGACGAGTGCGCAGCGTCTCTGCCGGGTGAATGTGAGCGGCGTGGTAATTCCCTCACCCGTGGGGCCCGCAATGGAAAAAGACGGCCAGCCTTCCCCGCCGCCGCCGTTGCCCGCCATGCTGGGTCCGTTTTTGACGTAAATCGTCGTGTCCAGAGCCCGACCCATCTTTGTCATATTCACGACATTGTTCGAATGAATGATCGCCGTGTGTCGGAAACCATGTTCGTGTTTCTTCGCCAGGGCGATCCCTTGATCCACGTCTCGCACCCGAACGAACGGCAGGAAGGGCATCATTTGTTCCACGGGTACGAAGGGATTCGACTCGTCCGTTTCGCCGAAGAGCAGCGGAACGTCTCCCGAAACTTTTTTGCCGATTCCCGCCGCGAGCACCGTGGCGTCTTTACCCAGAAAATCTCGACAAGGAGCGTCGTGCCGATGTTCGCCGTCACCGACGTTCACGATGGCCTTGTGTGTCAGCGTATCGACTTCCACGGCGTTCAAACGGACCGCCCCCGCCTTTTCCATGGCCTTCATCATCGCCTCGAACACGCTGTCGACGACGAAGACTTCCTTCTCGGCCAGGCAGAGCAAGTTGTTATCGTACGCCGCACCTTGGATGATGCACCGGGCCGCGCGGTCCAGGTCGGCCGTTTCATCGACGACCACGGGCGGATTGCCCGGCCCGGCGACGATAGCCCGTTTCGACTGCGACATGGCCGCCTTGGCTACGCCGGGGCCGCCGGTGACGATGAGCAGGTTCACTTCGGGATGCTTGAAAATCACATCCGCCGTCTGCATGGTCGGTTCGACGATCAGGCAGATCAGATTGTCGATGCCGTGTGTACGATAAATCGCCTCGTTGAATCGGCGAACGCCTTCGGCCGCGATTCGTTTGCCGCCGGGGTGCGGGTTCACGACGAGCGTATTGCCCGAAGCGATCATGTTTATGGCGTTGTTGGCGATCGTCGGCAGCGAATGCGTAACGGGCGAAACGGCACCGATGACGCCGAAGGGCGAGAACTCGATCACAGTGAGTCCATGGTCGCCGCTAAAGACTTCGCTGCGGAGAAATTCCACGCCGGGCGTGTTTTTGCCGAGTCCGACGAGTTTGTCGATCTTGTGTTCGACTCGACCGATTTTCGTTTCATTGAGCTCCATCGTGCCCAGTTCGACGCTCTGTTCGATCACGATCCGGCGGATGATGGCGAGGATTTCCTTGCGCTCGCCGATGCTGCGGTATTGTAATTCCTCGAACGCGCCGCGTGCGGCGAGCACGGCGTCATGAGGATCGGCGAAGAGGCCGTGGTAACCGCGAAAACTCTTGCCTCCGCCGCCGTGGCAGCCGGTCGCGCAAAAATGCGGGGCGCCCGATTGGACGCTGACACGTTTGACGACTTCTTCGATAATGTTGCGTAAAACAGGTTCGGTCATTCCTTGCACGATGATGCCCTCCGTGATGAATCGCGCTGCGCGTATTAAACGCGGTCGCCGACTTTCTTACAATGTGATTTTTTGTTTCCCGACGTTCACGGCATCGACGATACCGATGATCGTCGCGTCCACCGGGAGCGGTTTCGTTTCCGGGGTTTGTCTCGCACTGGAGCCTTGGACGACCAGTACGAATTCGTTTTCGCCCGCACCGACCGTATCCACGGCGACGAGTGTGCGGCCCGTTGTCGTCATTTCCGTGTGGTCCGCGTTCAGGCGGAACGGCTCGACGAGCAGGAGCTTCTGCCCGACCATCGAGTCGACTTTTTGCGTGGAAACCAGGGCTCCGACGATTTTGGCGATGAACATTTATTTTTCGTTCTTCGTAATCGAGTCTTTCGTTTGTCTTGCGACGATCAGTTCCTCATTCGTGGGGACGACCCAGATTTGGACCTTGCTTTCCGGAGTGTGGACGGCGGTTTCGACGGATTTTGCGGTCGCGTTTTTATTTTCGTCCAGTAATATGTCGAACCGTTCCAGGTTCGCGCAAACGCTTTGCCGGATGCCCGTTTGGTTTTCGCCGATCCCGCCGGTGAAGACCAGTATGTCCACGCCGCCCAATTCGATCATATATGCGCCGAGATAATGACGGATATCGCCGACCAGAACATCCAGGGCCAATCGAGCCCGGACGTTTCCCCGTCCGGCGGCGCCGACCACGTCACGGATATCGGCGCTCACGCCGCTCAGTCCGAGCAGGCCGCTTTGCGTCGAGAGCGATCCAAGCAGTTCGTTCAGCGATTGGCCGGTTTTTCGCATCAAATACGGCAGCGTGAACGGATCGAAATCGCCGCAGCGGTTATTTTGGAACAAGCCCGTCTGCGCGCTGGAACCCATGCTGGTTGCAACGCTCTTGCCCGACCGAATCGCACAGATCGAACTGGATCCGCCCAGGTGCATGGAAATAACGCGTAAATCGTCGCGTCCCAGGAGTTCGGCCGTTCTCGTTGCGATAAATCGGTGTGAGGCGCCGTGGAATCCCCAGCGTTTGACGTGAAACTCTTCGGCCCAGTCGAACGGAATGCCGTAATAGCGATTTCTGTCGGGAATTGTTTGATGGAACCCCGTTTCGAAGGCGGCGACAAGCGGAATGTCCGGCAGCTTCTCGGCCA
>JBEBTM010000297.1:0-5902 GCA_040393745.1 Thermogutta terrifontis
TCAATCTGGTTGCCGAAGAATTTCAAGCGGTTTCCCGTGATCTGACGCAATACGCTCGGGCCTACTGCGTTTCTCGAAATCCGGACTACTATGCCCGGTACCAGGAGATTCTCGATTGGCAGGCGGGAAAAATCCCGCGTCCCATCGATCTGGATCGACGAATCACCAATAAAGTTCATGCGAGAACGATTTCCCAGACGGAACTACTGCAACGGCTCGGTCTCGTTGAAAGCCAATACCGCCATTTCACGGAAGCATTGGCCTGTTCCGACGAACTGGCCCTGACCGAACTGCAAGTTATGGAGTCCGTCCGACTCGGAAAGTTCGTCGATGGCCCGCTGAGACCCCGAACGGAGGAAACGATGGATGCGTTTATCGTCCGGGCTCTTTACGACGAGCGCTATCAATCGGAAATCGATAAGATCGCCAAACACATCACCGAATTCTACCGCGAACATGATAAACTTGTCGGCGAAAGAATCAAGTCGCTTCGGAAACGGTACGATTGGGTCATCGCGGTGTCGTTCGGTGTCCAGTTGGCGACTATCCTTGTCCAGGCGGTCGTCATTGCTTCCACGTTCACGGTTTTCCAGCGGGAAGCAAATCAGCGCACACGCCTCATGCTCGACACGACGCCGCTCTGCTGTACGCTCTGGAACGAACAGCATGAAATGATCGACTGCAACCTCGAAGCGACCCGCCTTTTCGGATTTTCCGATCGCGAAGATTGCCGGAAACATTTTTTCACGTCGTTCCCGATGCGACAGGACGATGGCCAACTCACCGCCGATATGGTCCACGACCAATTGACCGCGGCCTTCGACAAAGGGTATCTACATTTTGAATTCGTCCAACAAACCTTGTCCGGCGAAACGGTGCCGGTCGAAATCGTTCTCGTTCGCGTGTTGCGTGACAATACGCCGTTGGTAGCGGGGTACGCTCGCGATTTGCGTGAACTCAAAAAAGTACAATATGAGCTTGAACAGGAACAAGCGGCGTTAAAACTCGCCCGGGACGCCGCTCAAGCGTCGGCAAAAGCCAAAAGCGAATTCCTGGCCAACATGAGTCACGAAATCCGAACGCCGATGAACGCGATTCTCGGAATGCTCCACCTCTGCCTGCAAACGGAATTGTCGGAAAAACAATCCCATTATCTTGCCGGATGTCGAACGGCAGCGTCTAATTTACTCGGAATTCTCAACGATATTCTCGATTTTTCGAAAATCGAGGCCGGAAAAATCGTCCTGGAGGAAACCGTTTTTCAAATTTCGCATGTCGTCGGGGAAGTCCATGATACTTTGGATTTCAAGGCCAAAGAGCAAGGCTTGTCATTCACGACTCATCTCGCCGAATCGCTTCCCGATCATTCGTATGGCGATCCGTTGCGACTACGACAGGTTTTGCTCAATCTGGCAGGAAACGCGATCAAGTTCACGGAGCGGGGACGTGTGCGCGTTCTGGTCGATCCCGTCGAACCGCCGGCAAACACCGTCGGTTACGAAGAAGCGATTTTCGTGTCGTTTCGTATCGAAGATACCGGAATCGGTATGATGCCGGACCAAATCGAGAGATTGTTTGCACCGTTCACCCAGGTGGACTTCTCCGCAACGCGAAAATACGGGGGGACCGGACTGGGTTTATCGATTTCCAAAAACCTTACCGAACGGATGGGAGGATTCCTTCACGTCACAAGCGTTCCCGGTCGGGGAACGACTTTTACACTGACGCTTCCACTCAAAAAAGCGCCATCGGAAAAAAAAGGCTCGCCCCTGTCGATGAAAGCACAGCTTCGGGCAGATACCTCCGTGCCCGATTTGACGGGTGTCAGAATCTTGTTGGCGGAAGACAACAAGGTCAATCAAATGGTCGCCTCGGAATTATTGAAACAGGCCGGTGTGGTCTTGACGGTCGTCAATGACGGCGTCGAAGCGGTCGAAATGATCAAGGCACGGGATTTCGACCTGATCCTGATGGATATCCAAATGCCGAACATGGACGGTTTGCACGCGACACGGGAAATCCGGCGATTGGCCAAACCGGAAATCGAACGGCTGCCGATTCTCGCCATGACGGCCCACGCCATGATCGGCGACATGGAAACCAGCCTTACCGCAGGAATGAACGACCATATCACCAAGCCGATCAATCCCGGGGAACTTTATGCGACGATCGAAAAATGGCTCGAAAAGGGGGCAACTAACGCCTCACGTCGAGCATGAAAAACGCATTGTCGGTAACCATTTTTTTGATCGCCTTCAAATCTTGTGCAAAAAATAGATCCATTTCCAGGGACCTCTTCAACATTTCACGCTGGATCCGGAATCCGACGATCTGGCCGAAGATATTGACGGCTTGAAAGTACGCCGTTTTTTGATCGTCGTTTCCCGTGATCGCCGTGACGACTTTCGTCCAGCGTCGATAGAAACGATTGACATGCTTTTGAAAATAGGCCTCGTAGTGAACGGAAGGGTAGACGCATTCATAAAGGATCGTTTTTCCTTTCCAATGTCCGACGGCGCTGTCGCGGCACAACATCTCGACAGTGATTTCGATCAATTCGACGAGGATTTCAACAGCCTCGTCCGTGGGCAGTTTTTCTTTCGATTCCACCTTTTCGAAGACCGGTCTGAATCGTTGCTCGTACAGTTCGAAAACGCGATCAAGGACGGTTTGATAAATATTCTCCTTGTTTTGAAAGTGGTAAACGAGCAACGATAACGTAACGTTTGCTTCCTTGGCGATCATACGCATTGTCGCCATGTCGACGGAATATTCCGAAAAGACCTCGATAGCTCCTTGGATAATCCGCTCCTTCGTTTCGGAAGGCTCCGGTTCAACGGGTGAAAGTGAACGTGTTCGCATGGTAGGTTTTCCGGTAGGCGCCGCGATCGCTGATCGCAGTCGTATAAACGGTCTTTTGCATTCGGTGTTTGTCACCTCTCTTTTATTTCGAGCATCAAATCTTACTTTACATTTGAGGTAACTTCAACAGAAAATCTCAAAAACCTTGAAAGATATCGGGTTTATTCGGAATTCATGACGAAGGACCTCTCCCTTGAGAAAAAACGTTCGCGGAGATCGCTTTCATTTTCGGTAAAAAATGCTTAGAATGGTCCGTGTTTTCGTATCCCCCTTTTCCTGCGGAGGTTTGCAATGTTCAAGAAAATGTCGCTTTTTTCGATGGCCGTCCTGTTTGCCGTCTTATTTGTCGCTCCGGTTTCGGCCAAAACGGTCACGTTGTCCTCGCTCTTGGACGAAATGGTCGACCGGGACGCCGTGACCAGGTTCCCCGAGCCGCAGTTCGTTTGCCTCCAGGCGAGTTCCTACGACCGGGCATCGAAGAGTCCCGAGGAAAATTGGTTTGCCAACAACGATACGGCCCAGTTTCTCCGTGAGGAAACCAACGGCGGTCGCAAAGAATGGGTCCTCATGGACGCCGAAGGGCCCGGCGCGATCGTTCGCTGGTGGATCACGGCTCCGCATTACAAATCGGTTTTCCGCGTTTACCTCGACGGTAACGAAACGCCCGTGATCGAAGCCAATGTGGGCGAACTCGTCGGCGGCGGCTTCCTGACCGGCGCCCCCCTTTCCGTTGAAAAAGCCAGGGGGCGCAACCTTTACCTGCCAATTCCGTACGAAAAACATTGCAAGATCACCGTCGACGACATGCCCGCCCAGGGCAACCTGTATTACCAGGTCAATTACCGCTCCTACGCCAAAGGAACGCAGGTCGAAACCTTCACGATGGAGAATTTTCGCGCCATAAAAGACAAGATCGATCTGGTCGGTAAAATCCTGCTCGGGGCCGGTGAACTCTTCGCCCATCTGCCCCCGGAAACGCCGTCGACGCAGGTTCTCATCGCCAAGGGAGCCAAACCGCTTTCCGCCGTCGGTCGGGTCACCGTGCCCGATGGGGCCGTGCTCCGGCAGTTGGTCCTGAAGGTCGACGCCAAGGACGAAGCTCTCGACCACGCTTTGAGAAATACGGTCCTTTCGATCAAATTCGACGACCGCGAAACCGTCTGGGCGCCCTTGGGCGACTTCTTCGGGTCCGGTGTGGGCGTGAATCCGTACAAAAGCTGGTATACCCGCACGGAAAAAGACGGTACGCTCATTTCGCTCTGGCGGATGCCGTTCCGGAAGTCGATGGAAGTCTTCTTCGTCAATTACGGCGAGGATGATGTCCGAATCACGATCAAATCGCTTTGGGCGGGCCCCTACGACTGGGATGCCCGGTCGATGTATTTTCATGCCGATTGGCGGCAACAGCGGAACATCGAAACCCTCGGCGGCGCCGGCACGATGGACTGGAATTACGTCAAACTCCAGGGTCGGGGCGTGTTCGTCGGCGATGTGCTGAGCGTGCGGAACCATCATCCCGCTTGGTGGGGCGAAGGCGACGAAAAGATTTACGTCGACGGCGAAACATTCCCGTCGCATTTCGGTACGGGAACAGAAGACTATTACGGGTACGCCTGGTGTACGCCCGCGTTTTTCGAGGCGCCGTTCCATTTCCAGCCGAGGGCGGAAGGTCCGAACAATTACGGCCACGCGACCAACGGCCGCGTCCGCCTCCTGGACGGAATTCCATTCACCAAGGATTTTCGTTTCGATATGGAAGTTTGGCATTGGGCCCAGACGAAGATCGATTATTCCGTCGTGACCTATTGGTACGGGTTTGCGGATACGAAAACGGTCGACTTTCCGAGCCGGGAATCGCTGCTTGAGGAAGTGCAACAGCCGGTCCTTTACAATACGCCCATGTCGTTGGACATTTCCGGTTTTACGATCGAAAAGGCCCCCACGGCCGGGAATATCCAGGCCCAGAACATGCAGGGCTTCACGAAAGACGACAGGAAATGGGACGGAAACGACCAACTTTGGTGGACAGGGGCCGGCCCGGGCGCCAAGTTGGAATTGCTCCTTGACGCGGAAAAAGATGGCAAGTATCAACTTGTCGCAGAAATGACCCGCGCCAAGGATTACGGCATCGTTCAATTCCACGTCGACGAAATCAAACTCGGTGAAGCGGTCGACCTTTACAATGTCGACGTGATCCCCACAGGTGAGCTTGAGATCGGCGCCGTGGAATTGACCGGCGGAAGACATGCCGTGACCGTCGAGATCATCGGTCGAAACGAAAAATCGACGTCTCACTTGATCGGCATCGATCGCATCCGTCTCGTTCCCGCGGAGTAAACGCTACATAAACACATCAACCCGTGAGTCCGGAAAACGAAGACACGAAGAAAGATGAGAATCGCCCACGTCATCACCCGGTTGATCATCGGCGGCGCCCAGGAGAACACGCTTTTGAACTGCGAGGATCTCCTGCGGCAGTACGGCGACGACGTACTGCTGATCACCGGCCCCACGACAGGCCCCGAGGGTACGCTCATGGATCGCGCCCGGCGGAACGTCCCCACGGTCGTACTGCCCCATTTGATCCGGAGCATTTCACCGTTCGCCGACGGGGCCGGTTACCGCGAAATCCGTGATGCGCTCCGGGAATTCAAGCCCGACGTGGTTCACACTCACAGCGCCAAGGCGGGCATTCTCGGTCGGGCCGCAGCCTGGAATCTCGGCGTGAAAGCCGTCGTCCACGGGGTGCACGGGGCTCCGTTTTATCCGTACCAGAATATTTTCGTCCGAGAATTTTACAAATCCTGCGAACGCTGGGCCGGTCGGCGGTGTCATGCTTTCGTAAGCGTGGCCGACGCCATGACCGACTTGATGGTGAACGCCAAAGTCGCCCCCCGCGAGAAATTCACGACGATTTACAGCGGTATGGAAGTCGAGCCCTTTCTCGAATCGGCCAAACTCCGCGAATCGGTCCGTCGGGAATTCGGATTTTCAGACGAAAATATCGTCGTCGGCAAAATCGCCCGGCTTTTCCGACTCA
>JBEBTM010000298.1:0-5896 GCA_040393745.1 Thermogutta terrifontis
TTCAAACGTAAAGGTCACGCCGGGTTGCTTGTCCGAAGTAACAATGGCCGCCTGACGTACCGCCGAAAAGAGCGGACCGGCAAGGATATCAACCTGTGTTTTGCCGTCTGGGTCGGGAATAATATTGCGCCATTTCGGGAATCGCCCCTCAATAAGCCGGGTGAAAAAGACCGTCGTGCCGCTTTGGAAGAGAGCCCGATTAGGCGAAACGGCGATTTTGGTCGTTTCCTCGGCGGCGGAGGGTAACATGCGTTCGATCAATTGGAGCCCCCGGGATGGAAAAATCGCGCTCTCGGCTCGGTGGTCGTTTACGCATTTTGCTACGCCTTCCTGAAATGCCAATCGACGTCCGTCCGTGGCCACAGCCGCAGCTTTGTCTTCGACAAGTTCGAAAAAGACACCGCCCAATGCGTACCGGGTATTTTCCGAATCCGTCGCAAAGGTCGTCCGGCGAATCATTTCCCGCAACACGCCCGCCTGCATTTCGTGGTACGATGTTTCTGTGAAATCTTCCACATCGGGAAATTCGTCGGCGGGTTGCGTAACCAGTTCAAAGTGAATCCGGTCGCCCGTGACCACGACTTTGCTCGCATCGCTTTTGATTTGCAGCGTCTGAACGGTCGTTTCCTGCAAGACTTTACGGAAATCCTTGGTCGGCAGAATCGCTTCGCCGGGCTCGAGAACTTCGCAACCTTCGAGATAGTGCCGGATTCCAAGTTCGGTGTCCGTGGCCTGGAGCAGGACGCCGGACTTTTCAGCGTTGATTTTCACATTTTGCAGGACCGGCTTGACATCCCGAACAGCCGCCACGGAGGCGACCAGACCAAAGGCTTGGGACAGTTTTTCGCGTTCGCAGGATATTTTCATGGTGTACGGTGAATGGAGGGGAATTTTTTGGGAAACACTGCTGACGGTCATTGTACCGAACGGGTTCAGGTTCGGCAACGGGCAAAGAGGAAAAACAAGACGATTGCCTTCGCCCCGTTTCCCGAAACGCCGTATTGACAGAGGCTTGGAAATCTGGCATGATTCGTGTCCGATTGGTCGGCGGAAACCGGCGTTTTCGCGCAGGGTGTCCCTGCGCAAATACTTGGGGCTGCTGTTTTTTCTCTCCCCTTTTCCGGCGAAAGCCTAAAACCATTGGATTCAAAGGAAACCGTTATGGCGGATCTCGAAAGTTTCTGCCACCAGAATCAAAGTGAGAAAATTGCCGATATCCTCGGCGAACAGATCAAGAGTGCCATTGAAGCCCTTGTTCAGCGGCTGAACGTTGCCGATGCCGAGCGGAATCGTAAGCTCTTGCCGGAGAATTCAACCGAACTGTACGAAGCCTGCCTGACCGTGATCATGCGGCTCGTGTTTATTCTCTTCGCCGAGCAGCGGGGGCTTTTGCTTCTGGGCAACCCCGTGTACGATCAGAACTATGCCGCCTCGACGCTTCGGATAAAGTTGCAGGAAACCGCAGACCAATGCAACGAGGAAATTCTCGGGCATCGGCAAGATGCCTGGAGGCGGCTCTTGTTACTGTTCCAAGCGATTCACGGCGGTTTCGAAATCGGTACGCACCGATTGCCCGCCTTGGGTGGGGCTTTGTTTGATCCCGACCGGTTCCCGTTTCTCGAAGGCCGCGAACCCGGAACCTCATGGCAAACGGAACCCAGTAAACCGCTACCAATCGACGACCGGACCGTTTTGTGCCTGCTCACGGCCCTCGAAGTACTCCCGCAGAAAAGCGGCGGCCGACCACTTTCCTATCGGACGCTGGACGTGGAAATGATCGGTCACGTTTACGAAGGTTTACTGGAATACACCGTCAAGCGGCTCGACACCATTACGCTCGGCTTCGAGGCGGTTCGCTCGGCGAAGAATCCGAACATCCCACTATCGGCACTTGAATCGGCCGCGTTGGACGGCGAAGATACGCTTGTCGCCTTAATTCGAAGTTACACGAATAAAAGCGAATCGACTCTCCGAAAGGCCCTTGTCAGGCCGCTGCCGCCATCCTTGGAAGGCCGTCTTGAATCGGTTTGCTCGGTACGGCAAGGACTACTGGAGCGAGTCAAGCCGTTCGGTCCTCTGCTCCGGCTGAATGCCTGGGAATACCCGGCCGTTTATGACGAAGGTTCGTACATGGTCATGCCCGGACCGAATCGTCGTGAGACCGGAACGCATTACACGCCGAAATCGCTTACCGAAGAAATCGTCAAAACGACTTTGAAACCGCTCGTCTACGACGGCCTTTCGGACGGAAAAGAACTCAAAGACTGTCGCCTCAAAAGGCCGTGCGAACTTTTGGCGTTGAAAATCTGCGATCCGGCCATGGGAAGCGGCGCCTTTCCGGTTCAAGTGTGCCGATGGCTCGGGGCCCGATTGGTCGAGTCCTGGGAGATCGAAGAAAAGTTCGGCAAGTCGGGCAGGAATGTCGAACCGGACGAGCGGCTCACCGAGGCGATGCGGCTTGTGGCCCGGCACTGTTTATACGGCGTCGACGTCAACCCGCTGGCCGTGGAGTTGGCAAAACTTTCCATCTGGCTTATCACGGAATCGAAGGGCCGAACGCTCGAAGGTTTGGGGCTGCATTTTCGTTGCGGCGATTCGCTTTTCGGCTTACATGATCTCGATTCAATATCCCGGGCCGATGCGACGAACAAGGTACAACGGATTCCGTTTCACTGGCCGGTGGAATTTCCCGAGGTGTTCACCGTCGAATCCGAAGGCCGCGGCGGATTCGACGCCATGGTCGGTAATCCGCCGTTTTTGGGTGGACGTAAGATGCGAAACGTTTTCGGTGAGGCTTATCTCCATTGGCTGCTTTTCTTATGGCCGCACGGCAGTTTGAATTCGGACCTTTGCGCGTTTTTCTTTTTGCGTGCCTCTCAACTTTTGCGAAACAACGGATCGCTTGGTTTTCTCGCGGCCAACACGATCGGACAAGGCGACACGGCTCGGACGGGGCTCAAGCATCTTGTCGAAACGAAAAATTTTAGCATCCGGTACGCTCGCTCTTCGTTCCACTGGCCCGGAAAAGCGGCGGTCATGGCCGCATGGGTCGTTCTCCATAAAGGCGAGTGGGCCGGCCCGCGTCTGCTCGACGACCGCAACGTAACACGAATTACGGCGATTCTCGACGACGGCGACCGCTGGGGGGACACCCATGTTTTCGAGGAAAACAGGAAGATCAGCTTTCAAGGTTCGGTATTTGCCGGAAAGGGGTTCGTGCTTACGGAAGAAGAAGCCGTATCGTTCCTAGAGATGCGAAAAGAAAACGACCGGGTGATTTTTCCCTTTCTCGGAGGCAACGACCTGAATACGAGCCCCTGTTTTGCCGCATCGCGCCGGGCTATCGACTTTCGCGATTTTCCTTTGGAACGTTGCGAAAAAGAATGGCCCGAAGTGCTTGAAAGAATCCGTCGGTTGGTCAAGCCGGAGCGGGATAAGGCCAACAGGGAGGCTCATCGAAAATATTGGTGGCAACACGGCGACAAACGGCCCGCCTTGTATGACCGAATCCGGAAGAACGATTTTGTCTTTGCCCTTGTCCGGCACACGAAACATCTCGCACTGGCGAGGGTTTCCACGAAGCAGGTGTTCCAGGAATCACTTTGTCTCCTGGATTTGCCGGATTGGACCGCCTTTGCTGCGATTCAATCGACCTTGCACTCCGTTTGGGCCAGGCGAGGCAGTTCGACCTTGGGCGAAGGTTTACGTTACACGCCATCGGATTATTTCGACACGTTTCCGTTCCTGCATTTGCGTTCGACCGCCTTGGAAAGCCTCGGTGAAGAGTACTACAATAATCGCGCAAAGGCCATGTTCGAATCAAACGCCGGCTTGACGGAAATCTACAACCGATTTCACATGCCGACCGAAAACGACGAGCGGATCGTCCGGCTTCGGGATCTTCATCGCCGAATGGATGAAACGGTAACGGCGGCCTACGGTTGGGACGATCTGGACTTGGTCCATGATTTCCATTCGGTCGGCCATCTCCCGGAAAAAGACCACATCCGCTACACGATCAGTGAAAAAGCCCGAATCGAAATCCTCGGCCGCTTGTCGAAACTCAATCGCGATCTGTGCGACGGGGAGCAAATCCGCTGAAAACGGGGATACCGTAACGATTTCATTCGATGCGATCCGGATTCGCCGCAAACGTATTTGAGCACTTCTTGACGTCATTTGTCGCCGCCTTCGGACGTTCCATCCCGCCGTTCGTTCAGATTGCGTCCCTTGAAGCCGACGGATGTTTCCGTATAATGGGGACAACGATACACGCTTTGCCTATGACCAAGTAGATTGATACCTTTGCCACAGTTGTTATGCCCCCACTCATTACGGACCTGATTTGGATCCTCCTCGGCGGTTTAGTCGGTGGAATGATCGCCAAGACTCTTAAGCAACCCCTCATTCTCGGTTATCTCGTCGCCGGAGTGATCGTCGGTCCGAACACGGGCGGCGTGACCGTCATCTCGGGCGAGATGATCAATATTCTCGCGGAAGTCGGCGTCGCCTTGCTGCTTTTTTCGCTGGGCATCGAATTTTCGATCCGGGACCTGAAACCGATCGGCCGCATCGCCGGATTCGGGGCGATGATCCAAGTGGTCGTAACCTTGGCTTTCGGCACCCTGTTGGGCCGCATGCTCGGTTGGGATAAACTCCCGGCCTTCTGTCTCGGTATTTCGATCGTTTCGTCGTCCACGGCGGTCATTTTGAAAAGCCTGACGTCGACAGGCCACGTTGCCACGCTTTCCGGCCGGGTCATGCTCGGCATGTCGATCGTCCAGGACCTGACCGTCATCCCGCTGATGATCGTGCTCATGAGTTTGCACAATTCCGGCGGCGGCTCGGTTCTGGAAATCATGGCGCCTATCGGCATGGCCGTGCTGTTTGTCGGGATCATGGTCGTGGTCGGCAGCCGTGTCATTCCGCAAATCCTGAAATTCGTCGCTCACTGGCAATCGCAGGAACTTTTCTTGTTCACCGTCGTGGCGATCAGTCTCGGCATCGGTTACGTTTCCTATCTGTTCGGTCTGTCGCTTGCCTTCGGGGCGTTCGTCGCCGGGTTGGTGCTTGCCGGAAGCGATTACGGTAACAAGGCTTTGAGCGAAATGATTCCGCTCCGTGACCTGTTCGCCCTGGTGTTTTTCGTCTCCGTGGGCATGATGCTCCAGCCGGAATTCATTTGGAAGAACGTCGGCACGATTTCGCTCCTGGTCGCCGTGGCCTGCATCGGTCGGGGCCTGATTCTCGGCGGACTCTGCTGGTCCTTCGGTTACCGGAACGTGATCCCCATCGCCGCGTTTCTCGGTATGATGCCGATCTCCGAAATCGGGTTCATCGTCATCCAGCAAGCGAACGCCGACGGTCCCAAGGGGCCGGTGATCGACAATTACGTGTATTCGATGATCTTGAATATGATCGTGCTTTCGATGATCATCGGACCTTTCGTTTCCGGTTTTACGGCACCGTTGTACAAGATGTTCGGCAGAGTGTTCCGGAAGGATGTGACGAATATCGAAATCAAAGCCGCAGGGCTTGATCGGCATGTCGTCATCGCCGGCGGCGGTCACCTGGGTCGGTATATCGCGAGGGTTTTACGTTTTCTCAAGTTGCCATATGTCGTCATCGAGCCGAACCACCGGATGTTCGTCAAAATGCAGGGCGAGAAGATCAACATCCTGTTCGGCGATCCTACGCAGGCGACCATTCTCGGAGCCGCGAACATCGACAAGGCCCGGCTGCTTTTGATCACCACCGATGCTTATGCCGACATCGTAGGCATTACCCGGGCCGTGAAGGAGACCGTACCGGAGTTGCGTATCGTTGTGCAATACGAGGGACAGGACAATCTCCAGGACTTGGCCGGTCTCGGGATCGACGAAATCGTACAGCCGGA
>JBEBTM010000299.1:0-5856 GCA_040393745.1 Thermogutta terrifontis
GGCGTTTCCGCAAGGAGACGCCTCATTCCGTTTCTTGCCGTTATGTGCCGTGATTTCAAGGGTTTGCGAGAACATGGTCAACAAGGTCGTTCCTCGCCGTTCCATACCTTTCCGCCCTCTTCCGCCGTGTACTGTGACGCTTTTTGTGCCACCCCGAAATCGGCATTTGAATCTACGTTTTCCGAATCGAGAAGCGATTTTACAGGGATAAAATAGGCCGTCGTGTGTCGTTTCCCGAATTCCTTCCGTTCTTCGGCCTCTTTGCAGGCTTGTGCGATCTGGTCGTAATCGGCCTGTTGGATTCGTCCGTAGTGCGTCAACATGACCTTGACGCTATGCCCAAGCCATCCCGCAATCGTGTGGAGCCAGAAACGTCCGTACTTTCCGTTGAGCAGGTCGGTTTCGAGAGATGCCCTGAGGTTGTGGATCAATTTCTTCCAAGGTTTGTGCCCTGCCCGACGAATGATCTTCTTGAACACGGTACCGAGATTTCCCTGACGGCTGATGTAAACCCGCTCCTTCTGCCCACGAAGATAGAGCGGAGCATGTTTCTCGACAACGTAAACCGCGTCCTTTCCGGCTTGTTCGAGGGCTTCACGAAGACAACCTTCGATATGGGGGAAGAATGGGATTTTCCGACTTCCCTTACCTTGGTGATGTTCCGTCTTTGGGGCTTGAACTTCGATCATCCTTTCATCCCAAAGGATATGCTCCCATTTAAGCGACAAGACTTCCGAAGCGGCGCGAAGCCCGGCGAACCGCCATAACGCGATGATAAGCCGCCATTCCGCATCCGGCGCGTGATCCATGATTCGCAGAATTCTTTCTTCCTCGATATACAGGTTGGGCTTGGTGTTGACTTCCGCTTTCTTGGCAAGTCCGGTAAAAGGATTGGATGCAATGTACCCTTTACGAGTCAGGTGGAGGAAAAAGGAGTGAACGTGCTGCATCCTCTTGGCGACCGTCGATTGTTTCAAGGCGGTGGATTGTTTGAGACTCCCATTCTTTGCCAGCCATCGACAGAATTCTTTTGCTTCGGACTCCGCGATCTGATCGATACGGCGATCTTCACCGAAGAACCGATAGAGACTCGATTCGGATTGCCTCCAAATCTCGACAGTGGCAGGCTTGGCATCAATCGCTTTTTCCTCAATGATCTGCGGGATGACCTCGCCAAGTGTTCCAACCGCCATTCGCGGAGGAATAAGTCCGGTATCGGCAAGTCGGCGATGTATTTTATCGGAAATGCTGTTGACCCAATGAGCCGTCTCAGCATCGACGGACACCTTCATCGTTTGTGCGGCAACAAGGCTCTCGACATGAATCTTGATCGTCTCGGCTGTTTTCATCGGAATTTTGCCAAGTCGGACGAAATGCCGAGTTCGATTTGCGTCATAAAATACGATTCGTTTGGTTCCGTTGCCGCCTTTCGAGATCGATGCCATGATTTTTGTCTCCAATAGAGTGAAAAAACAAGGGAAGCACAATGCCTCCCTTTGTTGTATATAACATGGTTGGTTGCCGATTTTAGCTCATCCTACGCAGGCCATAGGATTGACGACGATTTGGCTCCGTCGTCGCACGAAGTCCTCCAAGTCCACGCGCCGATACAAAACACGGCCCATGATTCTGACGACCGGCAATTCGCCTCGCTTCGTCAGGTTCCTTACCGTCTTCTCACACACGCCGAGCAGCCTTGCGGCAGTTCGGATGTCGACGACCAACGCTTCCGGGGGAGTGGGTTCTTCTGGTTTCATTGGATTCCTTTCTAAAAAGGGTGATGCTGATTGACCGAACGGCCCAAAACCGTAGGAGGGTCGATCACCGGATGCAATAAAATAAGGCACGTTGCCCAACTTTTTCAGGATAAAGGGGTGGAGGGTTTGGAGAGTGGAGAGATGGAGCGACAGTGAGGGGCTGCCAGAGGGAGTTATCATACTTGCCATTCTTACCATCTCTCGCACTTGACACGGACTCTGATTTGATGCTTCTCCATGAACGACTGCTCCATGATCTTCTTCACATCGGAAGGTTTCCCAGCCTCGACGATGATGCTGTCGTGGATAGTGACAAGCGGTTGTTTGATTTGGGGAATGATGACGTTGTAGAACATATTTGCCTCTTGCCGTTGCATCTCCTTGGGAAACTCGGCTGTATGATGTTCTTCTGCGACAATGTCAATGGCCTTTCTGTAACGGAAACCTTTGCCGATTAGATCGTAATACTTCAGGCAAACATCTGTCAGCCCACGCATCTTCCAGAGAACGCAGTACACCGCAGGAAACTTCGCGATAAAATACTGCATCATGCCGTTGTTCTTCCACGACAAATTCTTGCCATAGAGGAACGCGAACAATACATCCTGCTTGAACTTCTTTCGGTCGAACGATCCGTCAGGCAACCGTTTCCATTTGAGCGTCTTCATGATGTCTTCGTAGAAGTCCTTTCCCAGCAACTTGCCGAACTTCTTCATCTCATTGTCGAGGATGCGTTCACTACGCCGTCTCTTCAACGCTGCAAAGCCTTTCGTGATATAATCAGGAGCAATGCCATTCTTGTCGCATTTAGTAATGGTGTCCACGATCTCATCGGCTTGACGCTTGATGTCGGCCAACGTGATTCCGTGTTTTTGAATGTACTCACGCAATGCAATCCAGATGAACACGCATTGGCTGGTGCCGAGATCGTAGGACATGACCTTGCAGCCGTTCATGCGGATAAACGGTCGGAGCCGTTCCGTCATGTTGGTAATGTACGAATGCAGGCGTCCTTGTTCGTCCAGACTGTAAATGGGAAGCTCCGTTTCGCCTTGTGCTTCCATGAACTTGTCGCGAATGAACAGACATGCGTTATATCGTGTTTGTCGTCGAGTTCGGCGATTCTTCGTTTGCGTTCTTCATCGTCGGTCATTTGTGACAGTATGGGATCGTCTCGAAGGTATTCTTCACGAAACGATTTCAATAGGTCGTCGAGTTGCTGTCGGCTCATATCAAGCCGAAGCGTCTTAACGTGCTTGCAGACGTTCTGGTAGGTTTCTGGCATCGCCGCGATCATCCGGTCGGTTCTTTCCTTGGATTTCCGTCGGAAGCGTGCCGCCGTCTTGGACTTGAGCCGCAACAGGGTTGACTCGATCCGGTATTTCGGAGTGAGCCGATATGTAGCGCATTGCCTCAATCGGTGATTGGCCTGCGTGACCATCTCGACGACTTCCTCAATCGGTTGCGTTCCATTTGCGGCATGTCGTTTGGATCGGCAGATCAAGTCCATGATCCGAGTCGGGTTGTCCCCGGCGTTTTCACGGAGTCGTTCCATCGAGATGGCGACCGGTGCGTGAAAGTCCCGGTTTATGTGACCGTATTGATCCTCATAGACACTGTCGCGATAAATACGATCCGTGACCCAAGCGACCTTCTCGGCATCCTTGTCGAACAATTTCAGGTCGAGGTTGCGTGGATACATCAATGGTTTCATGTTCTGCAATGACGCCGGCGCGTACCGATAGCGCAGGACTCGATTGAATCTTTGGAGTTGGCAAGAAAAGTCAATAATCGCGAAATATATCGGGACAACTATTGACACGATGCGTCTATTATAGTACGCTCTAAGATGTATTCGTGGTTGCCTCCTATCCGTTGTTTGCCAAGCGAAAACGGGGTGAACATTCTGAATCGGCGCACCGTCTCCGTACCGCGACAATCGTGTTTTGACGCGGAAATAATGGAGACAATTTCTCGATCCGATGATTTCTCTTCAGATCGTATTATAGCAAAATACGGTTTTTTTGATAACGACCTCGAAAAATATATTCGAAAATATTTTGAGTCGTTCCCAATACAATCGGAACAAAATCAAGAACGACCAATTCACTGTCGAGATAGGCGAGGGCCGATAAAGAGAACCCTATGGTGAAACAAGGGTGTGATAGCGTCAGAGCATGGCAATGCCAAGATGTCAGTGGCCAGTGGGTCGAGTTCCTTTCATTGGGTTATCTTGAGTTCGAGAATAAAGCATCCACTCATGGTTGTCCGTCAAGTGCCTCGGAGACCTGTATATGTCCCGAATGCAGGGATGTCAGAGCGGGCTAAAGCATAGTAACGATGGACACTAAAAAAAGGGCTTCAACGCCACTGGATATGGCATAAGTGGCATTTGAGAACCGTATCAATAGGGTACAGCGTAAACCGACCAAATTGGGGATAACCCAAACCTTATGGAATCCGGTCGATTCGCACAATATTGACGATGGTGGTGTTTTCGCTCGACAGAGACCAATCGCCCATCTCACGGAAGAGTACGGTAGGTCTTTACCGGCGTCTTGCTTGTGCCTCCCGGCTCTAACTTCGGTCGAGTTTCTGAAATGACACGTCGCTTTATTTTCGACATGGAATCATTTCCTTCGACAAGCATGATCGGCGTTAGACCATACAAGTCCTTGATCCCAATGTTCGCTCCACGTTCAATCAAAAACCGTATATTACCACCGTCCTCGTTGTAGTGAGTGGCATAGTGCAACGGCGTCCACCCTCCATATTTAACATTCTTCGCATCAATGTCCAGTCCTTCATCGAGCAAATAACCAAGAACGTCAATGCTTTTATCGGACTTGGCGGCGATATGAAGCAAGCCGCATCCATCGCTATCGGTTAGTTTCTTCAAATCG
The DNA here is from genome assembly GCA_040393745.1 of Thermogutta terrifontis. GTDB lineage: Bacteria > Planctomycetota > Planctomycetia > Pirellulales > Thermoguttaceae > WRKP01. The sequence continues at coordinate 4,661 of JBEBTM010000299.1, forward strand.
ACCTTGCTGGAATTGAGCCGTAAAAATTCAATGTCCTTTCGCTTTACAGCTTGAATGACCTCTCCTTCCCGTTTCAATCTCTCTTGAGCCAACTGTCGTTGAGCCTGCGCAAAGCCCTCTTTGATTCTTTGCCCTTCCTCTGCGATTCTCTTTCTCTCGGCCTCTTTAATCGCCAGTGCTTTCTGTTTTTCTTTCTCTTTCTCAGCCTTTGCTTGCGCTATCTTCGCCTGCCGTTGAGCTTCGACACGAGCCGCTTCATCGGCCTTGCGTTTCTCCGCTTCCTTTCTTTGAGTTTCTATCCTCTCCTTTTCTTTTTGCTGCTGGATTTTTACCCTCGTCTTATACGCTTGGACACTTCGACTTATTGCTGGAATACCGTATTGAACCGTCAAGAACAGCAGGACAAGCAATAGAAACGATACCGCGACGACCATCTGCCTGCCCCGTATCGATTGAGCCAATCCCGTTTTCAGGTAACTGATTCGACCTTGGGCTTTGGCATAAAGGTCATGCTCTGCCGGGATTTTCGAGAAATCCGACAATGCAGCACTCTTTAGATCATCTATCACCCCCCCCCAGATAATACCACGGCTCCATCAATTTGACACATATTTCTCCACGTGCGAAATGTTCGTCCGGAGGGCGGTCTTGTAGCATGAACGCAGAGGAATAGTCGTCAAGGGCAAAGCGGTAACGTTTTTGCTTCACTCTTGCCCCGGCTCGCATAACATACATGTCCGCAAGAAAAGGTTTTGTTGAGGAAACATCCTCCGAGGCGATAAGGGCATCCGAAAGGGTATCCAATAGCGTCGCGCTGCCCCATCTGACTGTTAGAATCACTTGGGTACACGCAGATTCAACCCTTTCCGGTTTGTCCAGCTTCTCACAAATCTTTGCCAGCAGGCCATAACATTCGATTTTCTGGCCTTTATGCAACGGCAGATTCAACGCTCCTTCAAGACAAGCAAGAGCTTTTTCATACTTGCCATCGACATACAGTTGCTCCGCAGAGGAAAATGCCGCTTGCGATTGTTCTCTTTGCTGACGACGCTCAGCCCTTTCCCTTTCGAGAGCTTTTATGCTCGCTTCATCTAAAGGTTCTTGTTCCGTTACTATCTGATCGGTCGTATTATGACTTTCTTCGGAAGCGGGCAATACCAGCCAAACAATGAGCAGAATAGGCCCAAAGGTCGTCA
>JBEBTM010000300.1:0-5845 GCA_040393745.1 Thermogutta terrifontis
GTCGCGCCAGCCCGTGGTGGTGCGCGACCTGGCGATGTGGGTCGACGAGGACGTCCGAGACGCCCACGCCGTACGGTAAGATTTATTTCTTAAATTTGTTAAAAAGCGATGAGAGCATTTTCAATGACGGTTTTGGCGGTTTTGGCGGTTTGTTTCAGCGGGAGTCTTCTCGCGGCGGAACCGGCTTGGCCCGCATTTCATGGTCCCAAGGCGGATAATATTTCTACCGACACAGGCCTCTTGAAAACCTGGCCCGAAGGCGGCCCCAAACTGCTCTGGCGGGCCGAGGATATCGGCAATACGGAGTTCCCCGGTTATTCCGGTGTGGTCATTGCCGATGGCCGGGTCTTCACAACCGGCAACGTCAAGGTGGACGGCGACGAGAAGGACGAGAAGAAGGCCCATTCGTTCCTATTTGCACTGGATTTCAAGACGGGCAAGGAGCTTTGGCGTTACGACAACGGCCCCGGTTGGACCGACGGCCCGAAGTTCCCCGGCGACCGGAACACGCCCACGATCGACGGCAATCGCGTGTACGCTTTCTCCGCCCTGGGGATGCTCGCCTGTGTGGAAGCCGAATCGGGCAAGGAAATCTGGAAGCGAAATCTTCGGGAAGAAGCCGATGCAACCCTACCGAATTGGGCTTACGCTGAGTCGCCCGTTGTCGACGGCGATTTGATCGTCTGCTGGCCCGGCGGCAAAAAGGCGTCCGTGATGGCCCTGAACAAACGGACGGGCGAAGTCGTTTGGACGACGCCGAGCATCGACGAAGTCGCCGGCTATGCGACCATGATCGCTTTCGAGCAGGACGGGCTTCGGATTTACGCCAATATGACGCAAAGGGGCTTCTTGGCCGTGAACGCGAAAAACGGCGAAAAACTCTTTTATCACAAACATCCGGCAAAATACGATATCAACGCTACGATGCCGTATTATTTCGATGGAAAAATCCTGCTTTCCTCGGGTTATGGCACTACAGGTACGGTACTGCTCAAGCTGACCGTAGACGGCGAAAACGCCTCGGTAGAACAGATTTGGCACCAGAAAAAGCTCGACAATCAGCACGGCTTGTCGTTCTGGACGGTTACGTATACGGGGCGGCCCATAATTACCGGGGTGGCATTTGGATGTGTGTCAAGCTCGAAGACGGCGAAATCGCTTGGGAAAACCGGGGAATCGGTCAAGGCAGCCTGACCTATGCCGACGGGATGCTCTATTGCATGTCGGAAAAGGCAGGCAATGTCAGCTTGGTCAAAGCGACCCCGGAAGCCTATGAGGAGGTGAGCCGATTCGAATTGCCCCAGGACGGCGAGGGCAATTTCTGGGCCCACCCGGTCGTCTGCGGTCAAAAGCTTTTCCTCCGGCGGGCAATGTACGTGTACTGCTACGATATCGCCGAGTGACGTCGCTATTACGCGTCTCTAAAAAATGTTTTTTCCCGGAATGTAGCGAAGCGTAACTCTTCGAGATTCACCCCCCAAGTTCCGCTTCGCTCCATTTGGGGATCTTGCCTGACGGTCACCGACGTCTGCGTCGCTCGTTTAAACGGAGACGGAAACACATGTTCCTGCCGCGTTGGTTTTTTTTCGGGCTCCTTTTCACGACTTGGGCCATCGGCTTCTTCTTGCCGGTTCTTGGCAGTGAAACACTTTTCGCGGCCCTGTTGGAACTGGAACCCGGCGGGGAACCGGAAGGGTGGATTTCCGTGATCACCTGGACAACCGCCTTGGGATTCCTCGCCGGCTTTTTATTCTTCGGATTCCTTGCCGATCTTATCGGTCGTTTTCGTCTTCTTGTTTGGCTACTCATCTACGCCTCGGTGTTTTCGCTGATCGGTGCAATGGCTTGGTCGGGGCCCGTTTTCGCATTGGCGCGGTTCTTTCTCGCAGCGGCTTGCAGTGGACTTTTCCTCACGGGAACGCTACTCGCCTTTGAAAATCGGTCGAACCGGGACCGTTTGCTCTTGGCATCGCTGTTACCAACGACCCTTTTCCTGGGCGTTGCGGCCGGTTGGATTTTGGAAGTCGCCCTGCCCCCCAAAAATGAATCCTGGCGGTCCTTATTGATGATCAAGGGATTGCCAGGACTTTTCGCACTGTTTTTTCGCAAATACCATGACGAACCGAGAGCCTGGAAAGTCGCGGTACGGGATGTCACGGACGACAAGCCGTTTTCTCGGCCCTTGCGGCGACTGCGCGGTTTTCAGCCCCGGAAAGGTTGGGGCACCGGGTTTCTGCTGACGGGAATTCTACTGGCCGGACTGGCCGGACTGGAACGATGGAGCGAACGCAATCTGGCGACCTTGGTTCGACAGGAGCTGTTTCCGCAGTATATTCATGACGGTGAACTCGGGAAAGACGCTCTCGTTCTGGCCTACCTGGTTCGCTATCCCGAGCTTTTGGGTGTCGTGGGTTCGCCGGCTTGGCACGTTGCGGCCCCCTTGGGCGGTAAACTTCTCGCTCCGATGGAAATCGACCGCTCGTTGCCTTCCTTGATTTTCGCCGGGCTTCTGGAACTTCACGCCGCATCAAAACCCGTCCGTGCAGACACCCTGGCGGAAGAGGTCGCCGTGGCATGGCACAAAAAAACGGGGGCGGATTATTCCGCTACGGAAATTCCCCTGGATCAGTTGGAGGCGACCCGGCGGCAGGTTCGGCATTACCTGAACCTGGCGGAAAAATTTGCGGCGAACGACCCCCGTTTCGTCGAGAATGCTTACATGGCGGGACCGGACCGCTGGCGATTACGGAAAGACCGGTTCGAAATACTGGTCGAAGACTTGGATCGGCGATACGAAAACCGGAACCGCCGGGAGTTTCACCGTGCCGACATGTACCGGCTTTGCTTCTTCCTGGGGGTTCTGCCGGGGGCGATCCTGCTTTATCTTTTCGCAACAAAAACAGGAAAATCCGGGGCCGCCGGTCTCTTTTTTCTACTGGCGGCGGGAGCCGTCGGATTCCTGGTTTTCGGACGTGAATTCATCGAATTCCGGCTGTTCCTCGCCGGCGCGGGGATTCTGCCGCTCCTGGCGGTGCCGATACTGCTTTTGCCGAAATGCTTTCCCGCTTCCGCGCGGGGAACGGGAATCGGGCTGGCCGTTTTCCTCGCCGGAATTCCGGCTTTTATTGTTGCCCCGTTCCTTTCGCCGCAACTCCTCCCGATCGTTCTCCTGTCCGGCTCAGTATTGTCGTGCATTAATTGTCCGACGGGAAAAGCTGAACCGCGTCGACGATGACATGCCCTTTCGTCTTCTCGTTGGCGATGGTCACCACGGCCGTTTTTTCAAAGTCGAATTTGCCAACCGAATGGAAAAGTCCGTCGATCGTGGGGCGTTGTTTTTGATCGAGATAGACAATGCTCTGTCCGCCCTGGTGCTCGATTGAGACGGGAACCCGGCTTGAGCGGTTCATGTTCGGCGAATAGGAAACGCGAACGTCATATTGACCGGGTTTCGTAACGGAAAAACGGAAGACGATCTTTTTTTTGCCCTTCTCCGTATCGCCGTCGTGAAGATAACCGACACCGCAAAACGGTTTTTGCGACGAACTTTCCTTCCAAAGTCCGAATTTTTCGGCATCCGTATCATCCAAAACGATTCCCGAAATCTTCTTCGGATCAACTCCGACGGAATGAGACAAACGCTGTCCGTCGGCGACGAGTCGTTTGCGAAGCTTTTCGTAATCGACATCCTGGACGCGAATTTTCTCCTCCACGGCCATCACGGAAATCGTACCGGCACTCTGCCCGAGAATCATAAAGACCGGCTCCATCCGAATGGATCCGAACGCAATATGGGAACTGCTGACACAAACCGGTACGACCAGATTTTCACATTCTTCGCGCTTGGGCACCAGCGAACCGAAGTCGATTCCATAGGGCCCCCGCGGATGAACGCCGATGTCGCCTTCGTTCTGGACGGTACCCGCCGGCGTGACGTAACGTCGTACGTTATGGGAATCGAGCGTGTAGGACCCTTGGCCCACGGGCTTCGGGCACCGCCGCAGCGCGAGGCAGTCGAATTCGGTCGTGACGTATTCACCGATCATCCTCCTTGCCTCGCGGACATAAATCTGGTGAGGCCAATGTCCGTTGTCGACGAATTCGTCCCGGGCGAGTCCCCAGTTTTTCATTCTCGTGCGAATATGCTCCGGAACTTTCGGGTCGTTCGCCAGAAAATACATGAGCCCCTGTTGGTAACGGACGTGATCCCGGATGATGGCTTCACGCCGCTTGTAGGAAGCTTCGGGATAATCGTAATTCATTCCGATATAATCCGTACTGAAAGGACCGTGATTGTTCGTGTCCGTTTTCCTGTTGGGAATCCGGTCGAACTTGTTGAACACTTCGTTCCAGCCGGTTTTCAAGACCCGGGCAAGCAATTCATACTCCTTCGAGTCATATCCTTCCGGCTTGGGGAACGGAACGCGATTCTCCGGATGGTCGGTCAGGCACATCCGAAAACAGTAAGCCTGTACACGATGATCGCCTTCGCCTCGCATCCCCGGCTTGCTATCGTCGATGCCCGGCAAGAGGCCGCTTTCGGGCTTGCCCGGCACGACATAAGGATCGACCGGTTTTTTGAACCAATGGCCATGATGCAAGATACCCACCTGGTTTCCGTTCCAGGTTTCGCCGTAAACCGCATTGGCTTCCCGGCCGATATGATACGAAACTCCGGCCGCGGCCATGAGGTCCCCTTCATACGTCGCGTCGACGAACACGGTCCCGGCGAAGGTTTTTCCGCATAAGGTTGTGATGGAAACGATACGAGCGTCGTCTTTCACGACACCTTTTTCCCGGTCGAGTTTCACGTCACGAAAAACAGGAATGTCGCACTCCTTAACCCAAGCGTCGAAGACGGCTTCGGCCACGCTCGGCTCGAAGACCCACATGCTCTTGTCGTCGTGGAGCATGGCTTTGGTTCCCTGGCCGACATTAACGTACTCGAAGGCCCGTTGCCATTTCCAGGTTTCCGTCTTCTGATACGCGGCGTAAACCCGGCGGTAAAATTCGCGGGACAGTCCGCCGACGGTCTCGGTGTTTCCCGAGTCGGTGAATCCGAGCCCTCCGCTGCTGAGTCCCCCGAGATGCTTGTCGGGCGAAACAATAACGACGGTTCGGCCCATCTTCTTCACCTGCACGGCGGTGGTGATCGCCGCCGAGGTTCCGCCGTAAACAACGACATCGTAATGGTCCGCGGCCTTTCCGCACACGGGCGACAGGAGCAGGAAAACAGGAAGGAAAAGCAAAGAGAGAAATCGGATCATGAATTCGAAGGGGTTAGAAACAGTCAACAGGCAGATACCAAAAACGCCGTCAATCCCCGCAAAGGCGGGACTTCACTGATTGGACAAATCAAATCCATTGTACAGTAAGCGTTTGAGTATGTGCAACAAAAGAACGAAACTTTTTGCCCGGATTTCCGCCTACATCGGAACCGACTAGGCTACTTCTTTACCGTTCTTTATGTTTGGCCACATCGAGTATTTTTTCGTGTTAATGAGTCGGCGGAGTGACGGTGATATCGAACCGTTTCCGACCGTCTACGGGACATTTCAAAGGCGAACTTGACGCGGAAACGAATTCCCGGTCGATCAAATCAATATAATGCACGGCATCCGGATCGTTTGCGGGGGCCACAAAGGAGGTATCGAGCCGGCTGGCAAAAGGAATGTAAACCGTGTATTCACCCGGGGGAACCTGGAGGGAATAATTGCCGGACCTGTCAAGCGTCCCCTTGGCGACGTAGGAGGACGACTGGAATGTCACGGTCCCCGTTGTCAGCGGGGTTTCGTCTTCGAACGCCACTTTTCCCGAGACGGTGCATAATCCGCTGCATCCGGAT
>JBEBTM010000301.1:0-5834 GCA_040393745.1 Thermogutta terrifontis
TGGCGCTGTCATCGGAGCGGCGGCGATGTTCCTCTTGATGACGTTGACGCAACCGCCCTCGCTTCCGCAGGCTCCGGAAATACGGGAAATCGTGCGTGAAGTCGTGGTTGAAGTTCCCGTAACATTCGCCTCCGGCGACCACGATAAATCGCACGAAAAAAAACGAAATATCGACACGGAAACGAAACACGCAAAAACCGCGACGCACGGCGGTTTTTCCGTTTCGTTCTACGGGTTTAAATCCGCATCCTGTCAGCCGTCCGCCGGTTCGGGATTCATGGATCTGGACCGGATCGTCGACGAAGCCGTGAAGAGACAAAAACGGTTCCTGGCCGTGCGTCCGGTACCGGTTATTCGCCCTCCGGTCAGGCATGATCCCTCTGCGGTCACCCCGGTCATGCACCGGGAAATGATGCAAAATATTTTGGAGACGCTTTGAATCGACCGCTTTCGGCTTTATGATCCGATGAAAACCCTCCCTTTAACAAACGAGGTGCATCCATGCGTTTGATTTGTTTTATTTTTGCGATAATGATGTTCATGCTTCCCGAAGCTTTCGGACAGGTCGAGAAACCGGCCCGCGACGGACATCGGGAAGCAAAAACGTACTCGCGTTACGACAAGGAAGGAGAGCCGTTTCCCGAGGGGATCACGGCGTTTTATACGAGGATCACGGTCACGCCCTCGGCCCTGCCTGATCCGCTTTTGCGCTACCGTTTGAATGTCATGTCCACGGAAAAAGAACCGGGCAATGCCGCGCCGCTCTACGTCGAGGCGCTGGCCGAGCTTGAAAAGGTCCGCGGCCGCAAAATGGAAAATCTCTATAAGACCGAAGCCTACCGAAAGCTGGACCCCGATAAGGACTGGGAAGCGATCATGAAGCTGAAATTCAAGGCATTTCCGCTTTACCCGTACTGGAACTCGGATCATTACGTTGAGATCACCCCGCAGGAAGAGCAAGATTTGTACGAAAGCACGTCCGACGTTTATCGCCTGCTGGAAAAAGCGAGTCGGAAACGTTATTACGACTGGAATGACTCTTTCGAATTCAAAGGAATTGCGACGATGTTGCCGCACATCCAGGATTCTCGGACCTTGGCCCGGTACTTGGGTGGGAAAGCCGACTGGGAAATTCGCTGCGGAAAATACGATGAAGCCGTAAAGACGATAAGGCTGGGCCTGGCGCTCGGTGAACATATCCGGGAATCCAGCCCTTTCAATGTTCTCGTCACACAATTGGTCGGCATCGCCATCACAGGGATATTCCAGGCGCAAATCGAACACATCGTCGCCCAGCCCGATGCACCGAATCTCTATCCGGCCCTGACACAGCTCTATATCCGACCGGATTCCATGCTCCAGTCGGTTTACGCCGAACAGGTTTGGCTCTTTTCCAGCATGAAAGCACCGGGGATTATCGAAACGATCAATGAGGCAACGCCCGAGGAGAGTAAAAACGTCCTGGAAGATCTTTTAAGCACATTTATTTTCGGCGTCGAGGACCAAAACTTCGCCGGATTTCTGGGAACGGAACAGGGGCGTTCCTTGGCCCTTTCCGTCACCTGTCTCATGGGATACCCCCACGGAAAAGACAGGCTCCTGGAACAAGGACTTTCCGAGACGGAAATCGACGCTCTTTCCACGTACCAAATCGTCGCCCCCATGATCCTTGAAGAAATCAAGCGGGTCTACGATTTACTTTTCGTCTCTATGGCTTTTCCTCCCGGCGAGTCACACACCGCGATTGTTTTCGACGAAAACCAACTCCGAGACGTGACAAGTCCCGCGAAGGTCATCCTGTCCTTGATGCTTCCAGCAACCGAGGCGGCCAAGATGGCGTTCCTCCGGCAACAGCAGGCGTACGACCGTTTGAAAATCATCGAAGCGATTCGGTTCTATGCGTCCGTGCATGACGGAAAACTCCCCGAATCATTGGAAGATATCAAGGAAATTCCTGTTCCGAAAATAGACGTCGCAACGGGAAAACCTTTCGGGTACCGCGTGGAAGGCGATAAAGCCCTGCTCGATTACACCATGTACGGTTCCTGCCGTCTGGAAATCACCGTGGAACAAACGGACCGTCGAGTTGAAGAACAATAAAAAAACATGTAAAGGAACATCACCATGCGATATTTGACGCAATATATTCTCTGCTTGGTCGCTCTCCTGGTTTTTGCCGGTCCGCTTACCGCTTCGGAATCGAATTTTGAATCGCTTTTGTGGGAATAAACCCTGCTTGTCGTTCAAATCGATCTCAAGAGAATCGACGGCGGACAGATCATCCTCCACAACAAGGACTTGTTGTCCGAAATCTTCAAGAACCTGGGATTTTACGATCCGAAAAATCTGGAAAACCTGTTTGATGACGACTCGCAGCGTGAGAGCTTCCAGCGAATGACAACCGACTGGAACGCCCTTGCAAGCCTGATCGGAGGCGGAAAAACGATGCTGACCGAACTGCTCGGCGTCGAAGAGGCGTTTTTCGTTCTGAATATGCGAGGCCCCGCCCCGTTTTATTTGGCAATACCGAAAACCGGGAAGTTGAACCCGGAAATGATCCGGCAAGCGATTCCAAGCGGACCGGAATTGCTGTTTCACGAAATACCCGGTTTTCTCCTGATCGTCCCCGACTGGAACCGTCTCGCCGGTAAATCCGAGGAGCAAATCAAACGATTTCTCAATCAAGTCGCTCCGAAAAAACCGAAAGCCGATTCGCGGATTTTGGAGGCCCTGGAGAGTGTAAAAGAATACCCGGTGAGGCTGGCCCTGGCACCGCCGGAGTATTTTGCCAAAGTGCTTCGTGATACCCGCCCCATGCTGACACCGCCCCTGGAACGGGTCGATTTGGCATTGACGGCCGAAAACTTCCGCTGGTTCGCCGCGGGGATCGATCCCGTACAACTTGAGTTTGCTTGCCACGTTGAAGCCGCTTCGGAACCGGCTGCCGTACAGCTCCGGCAAACGGCCGAGGTGTTGGCGGACGCCGCTTTCGGTGCATGGCAGGAATATGTTCGAAGCCATGAAAACAAGATGCCGACCGCAACGGCGGAGGATTTCGTTTCGATTTTTAATAAGAGCCTGTCGGAACTTTCAACGCCGGAAAACTTCGAGCAGCTCAAGAGCGTATTCCTACCACAGCCGCAAGGGAATCGCTGGATCGTGCAAATCGACCGCGACCGGATTTCGAAATACACCGAACTGGCAATCCCGTTTGGACTGCAAATCATCGAGCTCGCAAACGCCGAAGGAAAGCGGTCGCAATGTGTAAACAACCTGAAGTCGCTTGCCATCGCCATGCACAATTACCACGACACTTACGGTCATTTCCCTCCCACGTTCTCCGTGGACGAAAACGGCAAGCCGCTGCAAAGTTGGCGGGTTCTCCTCTTGCCATTCCTGGAAAACTCGGCCCTTTACGAAGCCATCCGCCGCGACGAACCCTGGGACAGCGAACATAACCGGCAGTTCCATGACAAAATGCCGCCGGTTTTCCGTTGTGCCCAATGCCGCCAAGGCAAGACGAATCGGGACACCGTCTATTGCGTCGTGGTCGGTGACGAAACCTTCGGTCGTGCCGGGGAGAGAGGCATAAAACTCGGCGAAATCACGGACGGAACAAGCAACACGTTCATGATTGTCGAACGAAAAAAACCGGTCTGTTGGATGGCCCCCGTGGACATTTCACAGGAGGACGCTTATTTGGGTGTGAACCAAAAGGCCGAGGGGATCGGTTCCGGCCACGAAGGCGGTTTCAACGCGGCTATCGGTGACGGTTCCGTACGGTTCATTTCCGAAAAGATCGCGCTGGATGTCCTTAAAGCGATCTTGACCGTGGCCGGCGGCGAGTCTCAGAATTTTTGACGGGAATTGACCGGGTGGGGCGATTTTCCAAACCTCCTACTACCACTCGCCCCCGCTCCACCCCGTCACTTCTTCGCTCCGTTTCGGCATAAAAAAGCCGGCGATGACGAACCCAGCCCCCACCAAGACAAGAATCGCAAGTGTCACCACTCGGATATAATACGCATCGACAAGAGCCTGGTAATTCTCATAGAAATTCCCCCCAAAATTCTGTTCCTGCTTCAGCCAAAGGAAGTAATAGTAGAGATCAATAGGGGGGAGACCGTCGATCCCTTCATCGGTGATTCTCAGGGTGAGTTGCTCAAAACCGGGAATGGGGGTCGAATCCTGGGGCAATTCTTTGCCACCGTAAGAAAACGCTTTCCGTTTTTCGAGAACCTGGTCTGCTTCGGGATAAGTCGCCGCAGCGAAGTAAATCAATGGCATAATGGAAAACAGGAGCAAGACACCGCCGATTAGGAAAAAGGCGTGCCTAAGATTCCCTGATGACATATTTCCAACCGGCTTGGCACCAGGGTCCTCCTCGTAGGCTTCAAGTTGTTTAATATTGAGCAAAGACGGCGCATGTGCCGTCTCACCGCAGGCAGGACAAACGACATCCTGACCGGCTTGGGACAAGTCAAGCGGGATCGACTGACCGCATTTGCATGGAAGGCGAAATAAATTGACCACGATCCCTCTCCTCGAAAAACAATGTAGGAAGCAACGGCACCAACCGTCGGCGTGTGAACCGTGACGGCCCGTCACTTGTCGATCATCGAAAAAGAAACCAACATTATACCCTTTCACCGTTAAGAAAACAAGCAACCGAAGACGATAGACGAGTATCAAATTATTGCCTCGTTCAGTAACTTGCATCGTTTGACAAGGCGGCAAAGCAACCTGAATCCTCTTATTTTGCCGCCCGTTGTGTCCCTCCCCGGCATTATCCCCCGTTTTTTTCCTGAAAATGCAATATTTCTATGGATTTCGCTAAAGAAAAGTGTATAATACCGATTGGAGAGGCGAGCCTCGGTCCGGTTCTGGCGCGGGGGCGTTCGTTCACAAAAGTGGTGAGATCTCTAAAAAATTCGTTGGCGGTCTAGGTGCTGATTATTTTGGCGTCGATTAGAGAACTGTCGTAACTGAAATCGATTCTCCCAAAGATACGCTTAACAAAACCTCGGAAGAGTAACAATGAGAATGCTGTTGTCACTTTCACTGCATGTGTCGGAAAAAACTCGTCTCTCACTCGACCAGGAAAAGCAAGGGTTGGGTGTTTCTTGATGCCGTCTTCCTTGCCTCCCGTTTTCTATCATGTGAGACGGTCGGCCGAAGACGCAAATTCGTTGGATTTCAGGTTTTTTTTGCTTTTTGCCTGCTTTGTCTAACGCTAACTTCCTTCCAAATCGTCGAATCAGTCGGCAGATCGACTGTCTATGAGTTATAATGAGTAGTAACAGGGAGGCTGTTGGTTCCTTTTTTTATTTTTTTCGATTTTTTGAGACACGAAATGAAGAAATAAACGTATTGATCATAGTGCCATTGTCGATGGTCGGGGCTGTGCCGCCGATGACGATTGAAAACGCTCTGCCCGATTGAACGACCAAGAACATGAAAGGACTTTTTTCCGTTTGATAATCAGACGCCTCGAATCAGCTTTTTCCATAAATCAAAAACGCGGCAACTCCTTGCGTTTTAGCCACAAAGTGCCTCCGAAGAAGCCGTCTCCAGTCGCCTGCCTGTCTGTTTCCTCCCTGTAGCTCGTTGGGACGCCTGATATTTGTCAGATGCCCGGATCCTGCCGAGGGATTTACGACAGTTCGAAACGTAAAAAGTTCGAAGCCGACGAAATTACCAACTTTTTCACAGGAGATGTAAGATTGTACGATTCTGACTCCCTGATTGACGACTTTGACGATTCCCTGAATCCCGAAGAGGAAATGCTTCATCTCGACGAAGTCGAAATCGACGAAGACGAGATGGTCGATACC
>JBEBTM010000302.1:0-5828 GCA_040393745.1 Thermogutta terrifontis
AGGATATTACCCCCGCCCATGACAACCGCGATTTGCACGCCCCGCTTGGCCACGGAGGCAACCTGCTGGGCAAGATGCATCACGGAGTCCATCGATATTCCACGGCCGTTGGCGGCACAAAAACATTCACCGGAAATTTTCAGGATCACACGACGCGGATGGTCAACGGGCGGCTGGGACATTTTTCTCACCGGGAAAAAGAGGATATTGAAGCAAAGGGGCAAAACAAATGGGCGAACCAGATTATAGCCGTTTTCAGTGCTGTGACAACTCTCACTCGCCATAGCAAAGCCGTCAAAATCGGATTTGTTCAGTAAAGACAGAAGAACCGCGAACGCCACTTGACAAATTGATTGATTTCGCACGGAAAAAAACACCGCCTGCGCCCAACGATCCTGAAAAAGACCGAACGAACGCAAGCGGTGTTGTTCGATGATATGTCAACGAAAGGAAGAGGACTATTCTCCCCGCAGTTTGTTGTTGTAAATCGTCAGCTTTTCCCGAATTTCCTTCAGGCTCGTCACGCCGAAATTTTTGCATTCGAGCAGTTCGTCGGCCGTGTGAATGACCAGTTCACCGATCGTCTTGATATTGAGCCGGTTCATGCACTTGCGCGAACGGACCGACAGGTTCAGGTCGGTCACGGGCCGCATCAACACGGCTTGCTCGTCGGGACTGAGCGACTCGACTTCGATCGGGCCGGGAACATGCTTGTCCGTAGCCATCTGGCCAAGTTTCAAGCCTTTGAGTGTGAGCATTTCACGAATCTCGATTAAGCTCGTTTCACCGAAGTTCTTGCTGGCGAGGAGCTCCTGTTCCGTATGCTGGCAGAGATCGCCGAGCGTGTTGATGCCCATGTTTTTCAGGCAATTCCGGCTTCGAACCGAAAGCTCGAAATCGGAGACCGGCAAGCTCAGAATCTGGGCCGTTCGGTCGCGTTTCCGTTGGGCTTCCTCGTCGAAATGCATTTCACTGGACACGCGGGCGTCTTTGAGAAACAGCCGGGCCTTTCCGTGCTGCGGGCAGGCGTCGAGAATGCGCTGATAACAGATCACGGCCTGGTCGTATTGTTCCATGTCCTCGTAAAGCAGGCCGAGATTGAACAGCGTGCCCACGTTCGTCGGAAAATGAGCCACGGCCCGTTTGTAAAGATCCAAGGCCTCCTCGTCGTTGCCACGGCGTTCGTTTTCCAAGGCCAAACCGAACAACGCCCCCGGATGGTTCTTGTCGGCGACAACGGCCCGCTCGTAAAGGGCAATGGCTTCGTTGGGATTCACACCGAGCATGGCGATGGTCGCCCCGCGTTGGTAGAGATATTCGGCCGTCTGTTCCACGGCACCGGAGAGTTTGTCCAGTTCGGCAAGACTCTTTCCCGGTTCGTTCATGGCTCGATAGACTTCCGCCTTGCCGAGGACGCAATCATCGGCATTGTACCTCGCCTTCTGGGCCTGCTCATAACTTTTCAGGGCTTCGTCGTACTGTTTCAGGGAAAAGTGGGTTTTGGCCATATAAAACTGGGCCAGCGCGCCACTGTCGCCTTTTTTGAGAAAAGCCAGGGCCGATTCGAACTTTCCGGTCAAAAACAGGCAAACACCCAGCCGTACATAACCGGCAGGGGTGATTTCATCCCGGGATTCCTTTGCCTTCAACTCGCCGATGGCTTCCCGAAGCGACTCGAACTGTGAATAATCGCGGCTCACCGCCTGGGCGATGCACTGCGTTTCGTGCGGACCGAACGAGCCATCGATCAAGACAATCTGTTTCAGGTCGAAATCCTGCGTCTGGTTGACCATAAATGTACCTTTCTCGAAAGAGCTAAAAGCTTGATATTCAAGAGGATGGAACGCCGATCCCGCCGCTTAACGCGTCCAAAAGGGAGCGAAGACCACGGAAAGGGCCGATTCCGAATGCAATTGATAAGGAAGGGAGAAAAGAAATTTTATAATTTTTTTTTTTTTTTGCAAGGGGGACAATGTTCGCCTCGCCGGTAATGTTTACCGATCTAGCCAAGTCTCCAAGTGGACCGAAGCGAAACTTGGGGGGTGCATCGTTCACCCCAGTCCCGTTTCTACCGTATAAATTCTTCCTGATCTTCCGGCGAAAATGTTCCGACGAGCGGCTCGACATTTCGCACCGCACCGGCCCGGTAGTCGAACTGTTCTTCGGCTGCCTTGGCAAGCGTGAGGTTGAGCAGGTCAAGATCAATCCCCGCCGGACATGCCGTGCTGCATGCCGCGCAACCGACGCAGCGACCCGCGAGATGGAAGGCACGCAAAATATTCCATGCAAAATTACCCTTGAGCGTCGCCGAGGTATCGATCCGAACCGGCCGGTTCTTATCCACGACGCAGACTTCGCAGTAGCACATGGGACAATTTTGCCGGCAAGCGTAACATTTAATGCAGCGGGACAATTCCCGTTTCCAATATTCAAGCCGCTCGTCCGTGGTCATCGCCGAAAGCATTTCCAACTTGGCATACCGGGCTCCGGGACCGGTGTCTTCATCGACGTGCCGGGCTCTTTGGTCGGGATTCTCAATCACGACATCGCAATGCGGCGGCTGGTGAACGTCACAGGTTTTGCATTTATCGAGCTTTTCACCACGTTCGCGAACGCCGTAACATTCCATGCCGATGGCGACCATCGTATTTCCGGCCTGCGGATCCCGACTGAGTTGATGTTCGATTTCCAGCACGGCCAGGGCCTTGGCATCGCAACCTTTGACGACCACGCCGGGACGGCCCATCTTTTTGACTTCTTTCCGTTTCAGGTAGACGGTCAGGTTCTCGGTGCAATCCTCGTTCCAGAGTAATCGATCGACCTGGTCGGGTTCCCGAACGAAAATCGCGCCGACGTGCCCGATCTCCGTGAGACCGTAGCCGATGACGACGTCGATTTTTTGTTCCGTTAAAAGCTCTTTCGCTTTCGCTTGCAGTTGTTCTTGTTGGTTCATGGCAATGAGTCTTATCAAAGAGGCGGGGACGTCAGTCCCCGATAGGGTTAGCACGGATAAATGATGATTATTGTCGCCTCGACGAACCTCGCCGAGACCGGGGCTGCATCGGCTCATACGGCTTCATTTCCTGCGGCGAGACGGGAATACTCAGGCATGGCATGCCGAGCTCTTGCATGTTTTTCGTCCAAAAAGCGACGATATCCCTGTCGTTCGGTCCGGCCGGAATCCCCTGCGGAACCAGGATCACCACGACTTTAATATCGTACCGATCCATGAATTCCAAGGCGGCCAAGCGAGTGTCATCCTTACTCGGCAGGGCCATCCACGGTTCAGTTCGAAGGGGAGCGGACATGCTGTAGCGATTAAGCTTGTCCAGATTCTCGGGACGATGCGACCGGACATAAAGCAGTTCCGAAAGGTTGAGTTTATTCATCTCCTCGTGGTGTTCGTCATAGTACTGGCCGGACCCGACGCCAAAAGAATGTATCGTCAGGCTCTTGTGTTTGTCCATGAGAGTTTTGATTCCATTCTCCATAAACGGCTTAGTACCAGGGAGGTGTCGAATTTCATTTTCAACAAGGAACAAACCCTTGACGTGGAGCATGGGGATCAGTTTCTCCGAAAGCAGCATGACCTGATCGTTAGTGACGTTATCGTAACGAACTTCCAGCGGGCCGGTCATTTCGCATTGCCTTTGATACAGTGTCGGCCTCGGCGGTGCGGCGCTCTGCGTCCCCCAAACAAAAAGCATTCCGACCGGCGGAGGCTCGGGCTTTCGCTCCTGCGCATCAAGCGGCATCGTCAGTAGACAAGCAAGCATGAACGTCAATAAGCGTACGGTATTCATGGTGTTCTCCATATCGAGCCGGACGGCGTCCACACCGTACGACTAAACGTTTTGCATGATTTCCTTCATCGCGGTATACGGCCCCAGTTCGCGGGTTTTGTCGACGATTTCCGTGATGAACTTTTGGAACTTGGCTCCTTCGGCGGCGGAAATCCAGGAAAAGTACACTCGGTTCGTGTCCACGCCGATCGCGTCAAGCAGTTCACGGAACAGCATCCAGCGCCGCCGCGCATGGTAGTTCCCGCTGGTATAATGACAATCGCCCGGATGGCAGCCGCTGACCAGCACGGAATCGGCCCCGCTTTCAAAGGCTTTTACGATCAGATTGAAATCGATCCGGCCCGTACAGGGAAGCCGGATGATCCGAATGTTCGGCGGATATTCCAACCGGCTCGTCCCGGCCAGGTCCGCGCCTAAATACGTACACCAATTGCAAACGAAGGCGATCACTTTCGGTTCGAAGGATTCTGTCATGGTCATATGATGATAAAAGTTATTCTGGCTCCGCTGGGGAGGGTTTGATTTCCTGAAGTTTCAGATCGGGAAACATTTTTGCCAGTATCAAATCGGAATTGATCTCTTGCCGACGCAATGTCTTTTCCATTTGAAAACATCGTTTTGCCAACTGAAGGCGATTCCCACCGATTTCCATCCACGGTTTTTCATTTTGTGCAAAATAAAAATTCGCCGCTTGCAGGTACCCCACGCCGGCATCGATGTAATTTTTCTGTGATGAAAGCTCACCCGCCTTTTCCGAAATCGTGGAACCTCGTTCCGAAATCGCTTCATGAACGGCAAGTTTGACCCGCAAGTCTGCGAATTCATTGCTTCGTCGCGTTAACTGCCATGTAATATAACTGCTAATCGCGCACAGGATGATGCAGAGAGCGGCGATGACTTTGTCTCTTTTGTTCACGGCAATTCAAAAGGGGTTGTCGATGAATCATTCTTCTTTGCACCTTCGCACCTTTGCGAGAGGCACAAATTACTTCAGTCTTTCCGCCGTCGACCACAATCCTGCCGAGGGTGTGCTGATGAAGTAAATTTCCTCGCCGTCGGGCATGGTGTTGAAGCCATTTTTCAATTTCGCCGGGTCGTACCGTTTAATCGTTTCACTATAATCGGCGTAACCGAAGTTGACCGATTCTATATCCGCCTTCGACATCTTGCCCGGTGCGTAGGTGATCTTGAACCTGCCTTCGGACGAACCATGAATCAAGTGGGCCGTTCCCACGGCAAACTCCTTCAAGTCGCCGCCTTCCGGACATTCGTTGTACAATTTCATGACATGGGGCGTGCCCGTGTAGCCGTATTTTCGGATGATGGCGTCGATTTCCGGTTGCTCGCCGAAACGTTCCAAACCCGGTGCGATGATGAGCAATTCACCGCCGTCGGCCATGGCCTTTCTCGTGCGATAAACGGCCTTGTTGGCGACCCAAGTGCTGTAGAACTCGTCGCCCTGCATCACCGCGACCACTTTTTTCAGCGGCGGCACGACCGTGATGTTCTGTTTCTGTGAAGCCCGGGCGGCGGCCAAATACGTCTCGACCGTTTCCCCGGCATAAACTCCGGTATGAACCAGTTCGCCTTTGTCATTATAGGCCATGACGACCTGAAAATAGGCGTCGGGCAGAAAACTCATCAATTCGTCTTCCGCCTTGTTGAAGCAGGCTCGAAGCGGCGTAGTGAGCGTACCGAGATTATTCTCGATGCCGCAGCAGGCCGCCATGAGATGCGATGCGCAGATCATATCCTTACCGCCGAGCCCGATGAAATAATTTTTGTTGTGGTTCGCAAAACCCAGAACCTCATGCGGCACGACATGGCCCACGTTGAGCACGATATCCCACTTTTCCTCGACCAGCATCCTGTTCACGACCACGGGAATCGCCCAATCGGCTTTTCCGTTCGAAATTTCTTCGACAAACGAGGCGGGGATTTCTCCCAGCTTTTTCACGCCGCCTCGCCAGTCGTGCTTGTGAATCTTTTCCTCGGACACATTGCCGAACATCCAGCGGTTCTGTT
>JBEBTM010000303.1:0-5796 GCA_040393745.1 Thermogutta terrifontis
CTGGTCCAGGCTCCCGGTCACGGCTTAATGGCCATCGTCGCTGAAATCGAGGGCCGTGACTGTATCTTCGTGCCCGAACAGGTAGGCTATCTTTTTTTCGGTTTCCTTGGAATAGAGATCGACGATGTTGTCCTTGATTTCGCCGATCCATGGCAGGCCGGGGAGCGTGATCGGCTCGCGAGAATCCTTGGTCGGAGATTTTTGTCCGAAATAACGTTTCCAGGAAATCTGGCGGAACATCGAACCACCGGTTCCACCGACACGGCGAAGCAGGAACAGGTTCGGTTTCTCTTGTCGGACGAGTTCCCAGAGCAAATCGTCGCTCAGGGCGACCCGGTCGGGAAACTGGGCCCGTCGCTCGGGTGGCGTGAGCGTGAACGTGTTTTGGACACGCCCCGTCGACGTTTCACGGAGATCAAAGTTTTCCCGCTCCGTGGCGAGAAGGACGAATTCGCCGGCGTCGTCGACCATGATGTCGCTTTCCTTGCCACGAGGCATCGAAAAACGCTCCAGGCAGCGGGCGCTGCGGGACGCGACTTTTTCCGTGGTCAAAAGGGCTCGGCGAACGTCTTCCCGGGGTTCCATTTCGAGCGCGTTTTCAAAAGCGTCCAAAGCGGAGGACGGATTGCCGCGTTCTCGTTGGACGAGTCCCAAAGCGTACTGCGCCGTGGGAGATTCCAACCGGGTTTTCGCCAGCGTTTCGATTCGTTCGACCGTTTCCAGGTCGGTCATTCGTCCCATACGCCAAGAGAGCAACGCCTGATTATAGGTCACCTCAGGATGCCAGGGCTGCATGTCGGCCGCCTGCTTCAAAAGTTCGGCGGCCTCGTCGGGTTTGTTCAAGTCAAGCATTGAGGCCGCGCGGTTGTTGATGCTGTCCGGAGTCCAAGTCGCGCTTACAGGCCGGGGGCGGGGAAAATCCACGTCGGAAATGATTTTGTAGCTTGCAACCAGTTCATCGGCAATCTCGGACATCGAACCGGGGCGTTTTTCCGGATCTTCTTCAAAGCAACGGAACAACAAATCGACAACGGGATCCGGCATGCTCGGCCTCGGGGATTCGACATCCATTTTCAGGTACAACTCGAAAACCTTTCGGGCCGTTTGGCCACCCTTTTTGCACGGCGGGCGACCATGGAACATTGAAAGAACGCTCACAGCCCAAGACCAGACGTCGGACTGGAGCGTGATCTTCGGCATCTTGTCGAATTCCTGCCGTTGGGCCAAGGAGAAGGCTAAATACTGCTCCGGCGAACAATAGCCGGGCGTCATTCCACCTGCCGGAGCAAGCAGGAAAGGGTCACTTTTACTCGGCGAAGAGGACTTTATTTGACGTTTTTCCCGGTGGTGGGTTCCCGTGTCGATGGCATCGGAAATTCCCTGGGCAAGTCCGAAGTCGGTGACCTTGGCCGTTTGGCCCGCCATCATGACGTTTGCCGGTTTTACGTCGAGGTGGAGCAGTTTCTGCCGGTGAGCGTGTTCCAGTCCCCAAGCAAATTGCGTGGCTATATCCAAAATCCGCAATAGAGCCGCCTCGGGCCCTCCTTCGTAGAGCCGGCCGTCACGGATCCAGTCCCGGAGACTGCCATCGGGGACGAATTCGGCAAAAAGTCGAGGAATGTTCGTGATGCGGCGAACCAGGAAGCAGGTTACGATGTTCGGATGCAGGCCGAGTTCGATCCACGTCTGCGCTTCCTTTTCATAACTCTGCTTGCCGTTTTCCGTTTGAAAAACGTGGGGTTTCGGACTCTTCACGGCCAAATCCATATCCCAGTCCCGGTGATAAACACGGTGCACCACGCCGACACCGCCTTCGGCGTAAGGAATCCCTTCGGAAATCGGCTTGACTTCGTAGACGCCCAAAACGACATCCCCCACATTCCATATGCCGGACTGGGGCGAAAAGCGTTTTTGGAATTTCGGATCAGGAATCTGCTGGCGAGCCGGTTCAACCTCGGCTTTTTTCGACGGTAGCTTGAGATCAAAGCCCGAATCCTCTTCGCGGACCACGGGAGCGGGCGTCTTGAGTTGGGGCGAGGTGTCTTCTTCCAGGATAAAAATTTTCCGGCATCGCTTGCAGGTGGCCGTTTTGCCGAGCAAAGCGCTGTCAAGTTGATAATCCTGGGAGCAATAGGGGCATATCGCCTTGAACATCTGCGAAAAAAGGTGAGATAATGAACCGATAAGGGGGACTCTCCCGGCACATTATAATGGAAAACAATGTCAAAAACCAGTCGGGGCAAAACCGTCATTTATGCACAGAGCACGGGTGTGACGTAGCGTAACCCCGAAAGTACCTTACCATTTCAGTGTAACGCCCGCAGGCAAGGTGTCCAGAATCACGGCGTTTTCCGGGTCTTCGGGATCATACAAAATCGAAACGGTACTCCCCGGTCCGTACTTTTCCGGATAAAAAAGCATCACGCTGACATAACGCGGCCGGTCGTCCGATGCGGTGTAACGGAAATAGAGCCGGTAACCGCGGCGCCAGCCACCAAAGACGCCAGTGTGCCAGTGGGTGGGTTCCGAATCATGAAACTCCGCCGTGGCGAGCGTTCCCCAGCGCAAGAGGCGGATCATGCTCAGGCCGTTGAACATTCCGATGCCGACGAAGCCCAGACCGATCAGGAGGAACAGCAAAAAGGGGCTGAAGAAAAACGCGGCGTCCAGCGGCGACGAGAACATCAGGACGCAGATGGAAATCCCCGCGACGAGGAAACACCAGCCGAGGAGCTGGGGCGCGCCGTTCAGGAGCAGCAAAATCAACCGGGACAGGAAACCCACCCGGCGCGGTAGCGGCGATTCGGAAGACGAGTTCATGAGAAGCATCGCTTTACGGGGTCGGTTGGGGGACGGGCGTTCCGGCGGGGCGGCTGTATACATTGGGTGGATCGCCGATTTTTTCGCGATAGGTCCGCCACATTTCATACGGGAACCGTGGCAGGAAGTTCACCGAGTTTTTGAACTCCTCTTCGACTTCCATCACCAGGTCGCAGTACGCGAACAAGGGGTCGTGATTCCAGAGTGATTTCGCGTCCATGATCAGCGCGGCCAAAGCGTAGCCGGGAAGGTACGCGTTGTTGATGCCCCGGTAGGTCGCATCCCAACCGTAATTGTCGCACTCAGGGCGCTTGGCGTGGGCGATTCCCCATTCCGGCAGGCCGATATGCCTGTTTTCATAGCGGATAACGGGAGCCCGGCGGTCGGGTTTCCAACCTTCGCCATGAGAAAGTGCGACCGATTCTTTTGTAACGAAAAAAGTCTGTTCGTCCTCTTGGAAACGGACGTTTTTTTGACCGATCCTTTTCATTTCCGGCTCGTCAAGCATGAGACCTGCGAAAAGAATAGGCCATTTTCGGCCCGCCCCGTGGCCGCCGTCCGCCGGAAAATAGCCGCCGTTGTCGACGATTCCGGCAAGATCGATGCCGTACTGCACGTAAGGAATGAGAATCGGGGCCTTGTCCGGCTTTCCGGGCAGTTGGTCGGTATCCAGATGCAGCGCAAGGGCAACCTCGATGGCCAAGCGGTTCAGCTCCCGACCGTAGCTGGGCATGTTGTCCGTCGGATGGAGGATTTCCCCTTCCCAGCCGGGCAAATGATCGAGCCAGGAACGTCGAACTTTTTTGGCGAGGTCGGGAATATTCGGCTGGACGGCGACGGGTGGAGGTAGTTTTTTCAGCAAATCATGACGCAGCCTCCCGGCGCGATAAAGCGGTTTTTTGTCTCCGCAATAGGGTGGGCGAAATGCATCGGTGGGCGGAGCTTGGTCGAGGCAGGTTAAAAATCCCGCCGAACGCAAGGCTGGACGCGGCGTGCCCGTAGCGTACAATCCGGGGCAACCGGGTTCGCGGACGTCCTTGTCGCGATACAGCCAACTCACCGCCGAAACGAGCGTTTGGCCGGTTTTCAATGTCAGTGGATTATCGGACGACAAAGGTTTCCCATTCGGCAGCGCGGCGTTGAGATGCTCCTGGTACGATTCCTTATGGCCGTCGTCGTAGCCGGTGGTTCCGACCACCCTGCCCTGAAAACGTCCCATTTGCGCTTTGCTAACGGGTAGCGGATTGACCATCGAACCGTTTTGGCCCTTGCGAGGTGTGAAAGTGGGGTCGTTCAGGGTGTTTGTGATCGCTGTTATCGTAACAGGTCCGACCACCCAGTAATCGCCGTTGATGAATTGGCCCGCTTCGTGCTTTCCGGCAAAGTGCCAAGTGATATCGTTTGAGGTTATCGATGAGATAAGTTTTTCGGATTGTTCCGGCATGCTCTCAAGCGGTTTCCGTTGTTCGGCGACTTTAAGTGTCGTGGCGGTCGAAATAGGAGCCGGCGTTGAAGTCAATACGGCTTCGCCCCGATCCGGAATCACGTCGACCAAAGCGTATGTCTTCCCATCGTGTTCGATACGGCGGAGCGGCAATTCCTGCCCGGCTTGTCGTGCGGTGACGTTCCGCCAAGCGTCCGGAATGCGAGCCTTGACGGTCAACGGAACGTCGAACCAATCGTCTCGCATCCGGTCGGTGAGATTCAGTACGATTCGATGGTTGCCGTTTTCCTTGACCGTCAGGCGGGCCGTATCACGCTCCTGGGCGTAACGCCCCACTTCGGCGAAGGGGCCCATCCAAAGCGAATCGCGGTTGGCTTTCAAAAACGCGAAGGCCGGTTCCAGCAACGGTTTGGCTTCGTCTTTAACGTTATGAAAATGGGCGCAGTACCAACCGCGATAATACTGTTTGTTCGCTTTATCCAGCAGGAAACGGAGATTGGCCCAGTGATCGCGGCCGTTGGGGAGTTTTTCGTCCAGAAACAAGCCGCCGATGCTGTTCGTCTGCGTGTAATCGACGGTGTCGGCCCCGTTCATGACGCCCACGACGCCACGGGAAACGGCGTAGTATTTGGCGGCAAGCCCCGGATCGTTCTGCTTCGTTTTGCTTCCGCCGGGATAGGCCAGGGCTCGAATTTTATGGCCGGGAAGATTTTTTTCGATTTCCCGGACGCCCAGCGCGTAATCTTCTTCGACGCCAAGTTCCGGTTTTTTGTCGTCAAGATGGCTTTGCGTGTGCGACTGGACGTCATGACCCGCCGCCAGAATATTTTTGAAATCGTCCCATTTGCCGAAATAGCCGCCCCGATCCGAGACTGCGCCGCTGACGACGAACCAAGTGATCTTGAAGCCGACATCATCGGCCTTGGCGAGCCACCATGGATGGTCGGGCACGGTGTTGTCGTCCACGGTGATCGTCACGGCAGCCATCCGGTCGTCTTTCCAGAGGCAAATTTGCGCCTCGCCGACCTTTTCGGGCCAAGTTCGGTCCTGAACGGCGAAACGCTTTTCACCGCGTGCGACCGGCGGAAGAATCGAGAGTGTCCTATCGCTGCCGTTTTCGCTTGAAAATCCCACGGCGACGAGCGTCCCGAGACACAGCAGCGGCAACACGAACACATACACGGCAAATCGGTACATGCCTCCTCCATTCAGTGTCGAATTTTTCGCTCGCCTGGTGTCGACGTACTCATCGACTTGGAATCGCTCGCCAAAACACCTGTTTAGCTGTCCGGGTCGGCGATCGCCAACGCGACCTTTCGGCGAAAGGTCATCTATGCCTTCTCAAAATATTATCTTTCCGAAGGCGTTAGCCCAGCGTTTTATCGGTGACGAGTTCGCCGATCATGGTTGAAATGCCGTCCTTCGTTGCCGGAATTTCCGTAAAACCCTCTTTTTTCAGGACGATCGATTGGATGCGGAACACCTTTGTGGGTGAACCCGAAACGCCGCAGCGGCCCAGATCGGCCGTCGCA
>JBEBTM010000304.1:0-5794 GCA_040393745.1 Thermogutta terrifontis
CTGTTTTGAAGGAGCGCCGCCGGATTGAATTTCGTGAATGACACGTCCGATGGTTTGAGCCGAAACGATTCCCCGGTAATACAGTTCGACCGTGCCGTCGGGTCCGAGAAGAACCAGCGTGGGGAAGGACCGGACGGCCAAACGGGCGGAGAAAGCATTATTTTCGTCCCAATATATCGGCCAGGTTTGTTCCCAGCGCGCCAGGATCCGTTTTTGGCGGGCGAAACGGTCCGCGTCGCTCTTGGGGGGTTCCGATTCCGGAGGTTCGTGCCCGTCCAGGTTCACGGCGAAGAAACGAATCTTGGCATTGTCGGACGCGGGGTCTTCGGCCAAAGCGTCGCGGACCCGGGCCAGTTCTTCCAAGGCCCCCCGCGAAGTTTCGCTCCATGTCGTCCAGAAACAGAAAACGGAGATTTTGTCCGTTAAATCGGCTAAAGTCACCGACGGAGTCGGCAAGATGACGTCGTCTCCGGGCGTTTTCGTTTTGAAATCGACCGGCTTGATTTCCATGCCGGGGGACGAGATGAGCCTTTGCCCGAGCATTTTGAGTTCGATGGGCTCGAAGCGGGCGACCTGTTTCGCATCGCTCGGCCGGCTCATCATAAACGCTTCGGGAGCGACGGCCAAATCGAAATCGGCATCGGGCATGTCGATTCGCAATAAACGCAGGCTCTCGACGCCCGTGGGAACCGGCAACCCTTCGACGAGATAATCGAAACGGACGAGAGCGCGATTTTTACGGCTGATCCAAAGTGTGCGATTCCCTTCGGGATGGAAAATCCGGACACGGTCACAGGGGATCTTGTCCATCCAAACAGGCGCGAGGAACTCGGCTTTTCCATCTTCGGGCAACAGGGTTTTCAGGGGATCCCGGGCAAAGAGCAGGACAAGTTGCGGCGGAAAGCGGAGAACGTGTTCCGGCAGACCCAGGTCCATGGATTCGTCCAGATAGAAGTCGCGGTACACGACGTCGAGCGTCCATTCGGCGGGGGTTCGGAACTCCAAGACCTGCTCCGGCAACGAGCGAATCTGGGCGTAACAGTTTCGACCGTCGGAGACAAGTTTGCCTTCGTGGACTTCGGCCCGGAGTTTACCGGGAGCCTCGAAGGCAACGGTGCAGGGCCAGGATTGAGGTTCCGCGTCGGGATCGGTCATTTTGCCGATCAGACGGACCTGGCCGTGGTCGGTGTAGGTCCCGGAAGTCCGATAGGCAAGGACAGTCTTTTCCAGGAGTTCACGCGGTGTTTTCTCCTTCGGCTCTGACAGGGGTGAACCGGGAACGGAACTTTCCGCGATGGAAACATCGTTTTCCTTCGGCGGTTTGCTTTTTTCGTTCCGATTTTGTGGCGGCGGCACCGATGACGGGGCCGGTTGCTCGGCACGTGGGCAACCTGTCAACAGCAAGGCCGACACGATCAATACACCGCAAATTGAATTCGATCCGAGTCGCATGATACGGCCCCGCTATGTTCCCCTTTAGCCCTTGAACGTTTGCTCGGTCCGTGGTTCAGGCGGTTTTCAGGCCCGCGATGATATCGGCGACGACCGCATCGACGTTTTCCGAGGGTATTTGACAGGTTCCGACCTGTTTATGACCGCCGCCACCGTATTTGAGCATCAAGGCGCCCACGTCGGCCGTGCAGGTTCGGTTCAGGATACTGTAGCCGCAGGAAATCATGACGTTGACCTTGCCTTTGCCGTCGGTCATCCAAAGCGAGACGTTCTGTTCCGGGAAAAGACTGTAAATCGTGAACCGGTTGCTCGTGTAGATCGGGTCCACGTCACGCAGGTCCGTAATGAGCACGTTGCCATCGGTACGGGAATATTTCTTGGCCATGTCGATGAATAGCTCGTTCTGTTCCCGATACAGGTCGATGCGTTCCTTTACATCGGGGTGGGCCAGGATTTCATCCAGCGACAAATTGCGGAAATGGTCGAGGAATTCCATCATGAGATTGTAGTTCGAAATCCGGAAATGATGGAATCGTCCCAGCCCGGTCCGAGGATCTGCGAGAAATCCGATGAGCACCCAGCCTTGAGGGTCACGGATATCTTCGGCGGTCAATTGCCCGGAGTCGACCTTATCCACGGCTTGGATCAACTCTTCAAAACGGGGAAAACGTTCCTTGCCGCCACAGAATTCGTAGATGATTCCGGCACAGGATGGAGCCTTTTTGCTCACGCCGGCCACGGACTGATCCCACCCGATGCGTTCTTTTTCGCTGGAATGATGATCGAACCACATTCCGCAACCGGGCACATAGGGCACGTTGCACAGGATGTCGTCTTTCGTCGCCTTAAAAAGACCGTCCTGGAGATCTTTCGGGTGGACGAATTGCACGTCATCGATCAAACCTTCTTCTTTGAGGAGCATGCCGCATACGAGGCCGTCAAAATCGGAGCGGGTTACAAGTCTCATGGGATTACCTTCCGTTAAAGCCACTGGAATCAAAAAAACGCGTCCGACCGATCACAGTAAAGAACTCGCGTGAGGCACGGTCTTTCGGCCGTCCATTGTAGCAAAAAAACGATTGAAAACAATCGGCGGGAATTTGAACACCCCGGGAGCCCACGCGTCGCTGTTCCCCTT
Organism: Thermogutta terrifontis; assembly: GCA_040393745.1. GTDB lineage: Bacteria > Planctomycetota > Planctomycetia > Pirellulales > Thermoguttaceae > WRKP01. The sequence goes on from JBEBTM010000304.1 coordinate 2,591, forward strand.
TGATTCACTACGGTTCGCCGACATGGTTTAGTTGACTTGAAATTCGAGAGTAAAGATCCAGGATGTTTTGCCATTGGTCCGCCGAGAGTGTGACCCGAAGGGCTCCGGAAGATTCTTCACCGCTTTTCGCTTTATCGGCCTCAACACGAACACTGGAAACGAGATAACGCAACCGAAGTTGGATATATTGCAGGTATTCGGTGATTTGCGCAGCCTGTTTCGGCGGAAGTCCCGTCGGAGGCGACGGGGGCGAAAGTAAATGGAGCGGGGCTAATTCCTCCGGGCTGAGTCCCCTGAAAATCTCGATTTCAAACAGAGCTGAAGAATGACCTTCCTTGGCCAGGGTCTCAAACGAACGGTCGAGAAATTGAAATTCTTCGCCGTCGACCCCCATCGGAATGAAATTTGACAGGTTTTCCTGGCTTAATTCGGCCAGTCGGATGGCAATTTCCTCGGTCGAGCCGAAAATCATCACGGATCGGCCTGCCGAAACGACGTCACCGGGGCGGAGATGCCAGATTTGAACAACTTCACCGTTGACTTTCGTGCCGTTCGTGCTTTGCAAGTCTGTCAGGAGAATATCACCGCCGTTTTCGTGGATTTTCAGGTGGTATCGGCTGACCCGCTCGTCATTCAGTTGGATGAAATTACCTTCTTCACGACCGATCGTGACAGGCGTGGCAATCTGGTGAAATGCCTTTCCACGTTCGGGACCATCTAAAATTCGAAGGGTGACCAGTGCCATGAAAGGGGGAAAGATGAGTGGGATATTGGGAAAATCAAGAGTTTTGAGGTCAACTGTGCCATTGATAATAACCTATTTACACGGAGGAATCAACAATGGGACAAAGTATCAGACGGTTCGAACGACCAACTGGAGGAGTTGGCGAGGGTGCATATCGATCAGAACGGAATTCTCCTCGATTTTGAGCTCCTTGATCTCTTCACCGAGAAAATTTGCCTCGACCGCTCGTAGCGGAGTCAGAAAGGCGTGTAGGGCGAAATGGGCTCGACGACCTTCGGTCTCCAGAAGAAAGGCCCGAAATCCGACCGGTTTATCGTCGTTTTCGTCTTCGAAAAACGGTTCCCAATGAAGGGCGACGATATTTTTCGCCTCGACCTGGAACAGCCAGGAAGATGGATTTTTCGGACGGTTTTCGACCGGGATCGTCAGAAATTCGTCGGCTGCCAGAAATTCGAGCGATGCGGGGACCGGATAACGCAAATCGACGCCGATGCCGAAACGAAACCGCCTTGCCGATTCACCGGGAATGACGAGCAGCGTATCCAGTTGCCGCTCGCCGTAGCGACGATGGAATGGCAAGCCTTCGGTAAAAAAAGTGAGCGATTGCTTAGGGCTCCGGAGATCGACAAACCGCGGCGACTGGAGCAGATCGCCGGAAAGCTCGTGGACTCCGTCGCCGAGGCAACCTCGAAAATCGAGCGTGTTGTCGTTCCAGGCGTAACGAATGCCGAAGTAGGAATCCCAAGGTTGCCGGCCGGGCTCGATGAGCGGTTCCAGTTCGAGATCGAACAGCAGCATTCGGCTTCGGCGGCGAATCGTGATCGTTTCATCGTACCGGGCCGCGAGGGTGCCATCGGGGCAAACGAGGCGTCCTTGAATCCTGATTCGTGCGGTGATCGGACCTTGGGAAAGAACGGCGATTTCGTCGGCGGCCATGATGGCGTAACCGAAATTCGGATCCGCGGAATCCCGGGAATCGTCGCGGCGAAGCTCCTTGGGCATGCGGTAGCCGAGTTGTCGGGACAGGCGGTTGAACCGGGAATTTTCGGTGAAAATGGAACGCAACATGCCGGTCACGGCGTCGAATTTCACGTCGAAAAATTCATTTCGGAGTCGATAAACGATTCGTCGGGCGTTTTTGCCGAGATCTTCGACCCGTTTTTCAATCATGTCCTGCGCGGACGGGTCGGCGGAACGTTTGAAGCCGCGTTTGAGTCGTTCGAAAAAACCGCCGGATTTTTCGTGCGATTGAACGTCGGCGGCGTTTTCGGACGAAATTTCCCGTTTCGTAGAGTCGACGAAGGTGTAACCGACCGGCGGAATGTCGACGACGATTTCTTTCCGTCCCCCGGATTCCAAGGCCAAAATGACGGTGTCCGATTCCTCGGGCAAGACGACGTCGGGCGGAAGTTCCAGGAAAACCCGTCGTGGAAAGCTCCAGGGATTCAGCGTTAGAAACGAGTGTTTGAAAGCGGATGTTGAGAGTGGGTCGTTTTTTTTCCCGGCGAGGAAATCCGCGAATTGTGCGGGAAGAGGGACTTCGGGGGTCGGCTCCAGTCCCAACAAGACCAATGCCGTTTCAAAGGCGGAGTCGATCATACGGCGGATGGCGTTACGATAAATCGTGTTCCAATGCGAAAGCGGATCCGCCATGCCGGTTTCAACGGCGTCGGACAGGGAAAAAGGCGGGTATTTCGCGAAGTCGGGCGATTCGACCATGCCGCATTGGGGCGTGGATTCGAAATACTCGTCGATCATCGTCATTTCGCCGAGCGTGGAACTGAATTGATCATTGCGTCTTAGTGCGTCCAACCAATCGACGGTATCGTCTTTCGTCGTTTCCGTCTTCCGGGGAAAATGTGCGAAAATCGCCGTGGGGGCATGGTCGTTATTGATGGTTTCTCCGAGTTGGGCGGCCAGGGCGAAAAAATCCAAATCCGCAGCGGCGTTGAGCGGATATCGGATCAGGGCGTCCAGCCGGGTTCCGTCGTCGCCTTTCCAGATCATCTTGCTCTGGTCGGGATTTTTCAGGTGCCAACCGTCCAGGGGGGCAAAATGGACCACGCCTTTCATGCCGATGAGCTTGAGAAGCTGTGGTAAAAGCGGGTGGAGGCCCGTGTGTCGGCGACCGTAAACCGTGGGCGAGACGTTCAGAATTTCACGGTAAATCGAAAGTCCTTCGAGGAGCCGGTCCGCCTGGTCGAGCAGCGGCAACAGCAGGAGCGACTTCTCCTCGGTGTCATCGACGATGAATCGGAACCGGTTTTCTTGCGCCCCTGATTTCAGCGCCGCGAGGGTTTCCGGTTCGGTTTCCGCGATGTGCCGCAACAGCAGAGCCGGCAGGAAGAGCGTGGTCCTGTCCCGGTTTTTTAACAGGTTTTGCAGCGCGGTGCCCGTGGTTCCCGGTGTGACGAGGATAAGATCGAGCAAATACGTTTGGATCGGATAGAAATATTCCT
>JBEBTM010000305.1:0-5785 GCA_040393745.1 Thermogutta terrifontis
CCTGGCTCAAGACCGACGCCCGGGGCGCCATTGTTGTTTCGGAAACCATGCTCACGTCCGATTCGGACATTTACGCTTTGGGCGACGCGGTCGAGGTCGTCGATTTCGTTTCGAAACAGAAGTGCTACATCCCCCTGGCGGGCCCGGCGAACAAACAGGGTCGCATCGCGGCGGACCGGATCGCGGGACTCGATTCCCGGTATTCCGGCTCGCAGGGTTCGGCGATTATTCGGATCTTTGACATGACGGTCGCAACGACGGGTTTGAATGAAAAAGCGGCCCGGGCGGCGAAAATTGATTACGAAAAATCTTTCACTCGCTCGCCGAGCCATGCGGGATATTTTCCCGGCGGGACTGATATGACGATCAAAATCCTGTGCGAAAAAATCACGGGCCGCCTCTTGGGGGCTCAAGTCGTCGGCTATGACGGCGTGGACAAACGCTGCGACGTTCTCGCTACGGCGATTCGCGGGAAAATGACGGCCTCGGACTTGGCGCAACTGGAACTTTGCTACGCACCGCCGTATTCCTCGGCCAAGGATCCCGTGAATATGGCCGGTTTCGTCATGGAAAACATTCTGACCGGCAAGGTCGCGGTTTTTCACTGGCACGACATCGCCGAACTCAGGAAGGACCCCAAGGCGGTTTTTCTCGATGTCCGTACAAAAATGGAATTCGATACCGGACACATCGACGGATTCACGAATATCCCACTTGACGAACTTCGCGGTCGTCTCGATGAATTGGACCGTACCAAGCGGATCTACTCAACCTGTCAAATCGGGATGCGGGGCTACCTGGCCTCGCGAATCCTCGTGCAAAACGGTTTCGACGCGTTCAATTTGAGCGGCGGATATCGTCTTTACCACTCAATATTCGGCACTAAAACACCGGTTGCGACAAAGCCTCGCGCGAAACAGATAGAGAGGGAGTCGACCGCAACTGAAGATCGCAAGGAAACAGGAGCGACGGCGCCCGCGACCGAGGAAAAAACGTCCGAGAACGTCAAGGTCCATAAAGTCGACGCGCGCGGTCTTCAATGTCCGGGTCCGATTATGAAACTTTCGGCCGCATTGGCGGCGATCCCGGTGGGCGAAATGGTCGAAATCCAGGCGACCGACGACGCCTTCGCCAGTGATTTGAGCGGCTTTTGCCGAACGACAGGCTGCATGCTGGAAGACATTTCGCAAACACGGGGAACGACCACGGCCTTGATTCGCAAGGGTTCGGTGCGAGAATCGGCGACCGACATGTCCGCTCCGCGCGGGACGGGCAAAAATTTCATCGTCTTTTCCGGCGAACTCGACAAGGCAATCGCGGCCTTCATCATGGCCAATGCCGCGGCTTCGATGGGCCGGAAAGTCAGCATGTTCTTCACCTTCTGGGGACTCAACATTCTCCGTAGACCGGATATCGTAACTGAAACGAACTCAAACAAGGATTTCATGTCGAAACTTTTCGGATGGATGATGCCGCGCGGTTCCCGGCGGTTGCCGCTGTCCAAAATGAATTTCCTCGGCATGGGAGCGAACATGTTGCGATCAACGATGGAAAACAAGAACATCGAAAGTCTGGAGAGCCTGATCCGCAAAGCGAAGGAACAAGGCGTGGAACTGGTCGCCTGCTCGATGAGCATGGATGCGCTGGGGATCACGAAAGCGGAACTGATCGACGGCGTGAAACTCGGCGGCGCCGCGGCGATGCTGGCCCACGCGGAAGAATCGGACATGTCGCTGTTTATTTGAAAACCGGAGGGAGGGCGCAATGCAAAGCAAGGGCATTCTCAAAATTTCCGAAACACCGGAGACCCTGCGAATCGACTCGGACAATTCCCGGATCGGGTGCTTCACGGGCTGCTACGCTCTCTTTCTGACCTGCATTTTCATCCCCATGATGGGTTTCACTTTCTCGCAAATTCTCAGCGAAAAACTTCAAAAGGAAGTCGCGGCGAAAGCGGATCAAACGCTCGTTTTCGCCCAGGTGGCATTGGCGGCGGTAACGTGCCTGCTCATGAGCGCCTTTCTGGTCGTGATGTTGTTTTATTCGCTCTGGATTATTTTCGGACGAAAAACGCTCCTCCTGGACGCCGAGGGATTCACGTTCCGCCTTCGCTGTTTGTTCTGGACGAAAAACCGGCGGTTCACGTTTCGGGAATTCCTGCGGCTTGATAAAAGTCTGGCCAAGGCGGCGCAGAACATCACGGTTTATCCCACGCTGGAAGTCGTCGCGGTTCACGACCGGCTTTCGCTTCCTTGCCGGGACGAAGTGGAATACGACGCGGCTTCGGGGGCCATTCGCCGGTTCCTGGAAGCACACTGTCCTTCGGTGCTTGCCGCGAAATCGGACCGTGACGCGCCCGCCGACGGCTTGTACCGGATCCTTTTCACCGAAGAAAACGGCGTAAAAACGATCACGATGACCGAAGATGAATCGCGGCGCAAACGCGGCGGGCTTTCACAGTTGTTCTTTTTTCTCGGTTTTTTTCCCTTTATGTTCATGTATATGGCATTTCTCGCGATTGAGAGCGAAAAGTCGGGGGCCATACTTGCCGGGATCGTTTTTATGTCCTTCCTCTGGGGAATCGGCGTGTTTTTTCTGCTTCGAACCCTGTACACACGCCGTTGTTTCCGTTGGACACCCGACGGACTCGATGTTCTCGTAACGTGTTTAAGCTGGCACCGGGATTACCAGTACGAACTCTCCGAAGTGAAACCGGCTACGGCCGAGGTCGCGGGTAATCCACAGGAAGGGAAGCTGATTCGGACCGTGCAATTTAGCGCGGACGCCGCCAATTTCGTTTTACCCGTCTCGTCGGAGGAAGAGCAGCGCTATCTCGTAACGACGATCAACGCTTACCTTGCCAAACACGGCGGAAAACCGCTTTCGGAGGGACCTCGGTATTCCGAAGAACCGCTTGAAGGTTCACGGATGCTCGTGCTGAACGATTGGGATGCGAAGGAAATCCGGATTCCCATGCAAACGCAAGGCGGCTGGTTTTTGCCGGTTTTGCTTGTGCCCATGATCGCGCTTTTCGTGGTGGCCGGACTGCTTTTCGGACTGGCTGTCAAAGCGCTGATGAACGACAATTCCGGCGCGCCGCTTTTCGGCGGCGCGATGGGCTTTTTCTGTTTCGTCTTCGGGCTGCTCTTTTTCCTCGGTTTCTGCCAGGAAGCAGGCGGAAAGTATTGGCTCCGACTCGACGGGGATAAGCTCGGGTATTGGAAGGAATACTTCGGTTTTATATTTGGACGAAAAACGATTTCCGCCGCGCAAATACAAAACGTCGAAACCATGGACCCGATTGCGCAGCCGATGCTCCTGATGGAAATGCAGAAGAAGTCGATTGCGTGCAAATATTTCGTGCTCGTTCATTACGGCGAAAAAACGCCGCTGATCGTGCCCTGCCACTCGGCCGAGGACCGGGACTGGCTCGCGGAAGCGATCGGAAAATTCCGGGAACGTTCCTGTTAAATCGAGATCTTTTGTCAAAATTGCTCTTGACACGTCGGCGGAAAATCGACATTGTCAGGATATGACGATAAAACTCCTAAAATTGTCGGCGGTCCTGCTCGTCGGAATCGTTTTTTCCGGCGGCTGCAAGGACAAGCCCGTCGAGAAGCCGATATCGCCGAATCCGGAATCGACGGTGCGCGTCGACTCCGAAGCAACGCCGACATCCACGAAAACGGAACAAAGTGCCGATCAAGTGGCCTTTGAATTCTTCCGGGCCGTTCTTGATGGCAATGAGGAGACGGTCCGATCACTCTTAACGCCCCGGGCCCGGCAACGCGGAGAAGAGCATGGTATGCCATTTTCTGCAAAGCCTTCAACAACAGCGACGTTTACACTGGACCGAACAGAGCATCGAGGCGAACTCGGCGCCTACGTTTATTCGACCTTGACCGATTCCGACGGCCAAGGCGGTTTCGCGCGGGCGGAAATCGTTTGGCTCGTTACGCAAACGTCCGAAGGTTGGCGGATTGCCGGGGCGGCCGTGGTGCTCTTTGAAGGGCAGGAGAAAACGGTGCTCGACTTCGAAAACCCCGAGGCGGCCCGGGAAGCGATTGCTTCGGCGGAACGGCGTGAATGGGACCGCCGGAAAAAAAACGCTGTGGGGCACAATCCGGCGGTACGCCAAGTTTCCTGGTAGACCCGCTCCGGATGTCTCAAGGTGCGGTTTGGCCGTTCTGCGAAATCTTCACGTTGCGGAACAGGAAGGGATGGTTGCTGAGGATCCAGGGTTTGCCGCTTTTGGTGGTCAGGTTTTCAATATCAAGTTCTTTCGTGATCACGTACGGAAACTTCTCTTCGTAATCTTCCTTGTTGTAGGCGGGGTTGAACGGGGCGAAGATTTTCGGACCCTGGTAATGGTCGACCGGATTTCCGTCGTCGATGAAAAGCCCCCGGATCGTGATTTTTTCGGGCATGAAACAGGTGTAACCGAAATCGTGTCGACCCGAATTGGTGCCGGAAATCAGGACAGCATCCGATTTTTGCCCGTTGCGAGGTTTGTACCGGCAGTCGCGGATGATAAACTCACCCTCGAAGGTGCTGCCGTAATCGCCGCGCAGGTTGATGAAGTTCGCACTGTGAACCGCGGTGTTTTCCAGAAGAAAAACGCCCGAACCGATGATGTTGATGCCCTGATGCCCCAGGACGGAGTTCCGAATCGTCGCGCCGGCCACGCCCATGTGGGCGTCGAAGCGGGAGAATTCCACGGTATCCAGCGTAATATTCTTCGAGAAGTTCGACGTGAAAACGCCCCACAATTTCGTGTCGTGAATGTCGTTAAGCTGTTTGCAGCTCTTGAACGTAACGTCCACGGACCGGTTGATCGAAATATCGTACGAGCCCATCGAAACGGGCTTGCCCGCGCTGCCGATCGTGCTATAGGTTTTATGCCCGGAAAATTCGCAATTTTGCACGGTAACATGGGCGCATCCCGATACGGACAGGAAACCGGCGTAGGGGGCGCCATGCTCGAGTTCATCCGTGATGACATGGGTCACGCCGTCGATGACGGTGTTGGACCTGGTGACGTTGATTCCCCGGGCGTAATAAGTGTATTTCGATTCGGCCCGGTTGGCGATGGTCGTAAAGTGCCCGCCTTGGACACGCAGCGTTTCCGAATCGACGGGGGAAGCCGTAAAAGATGTTATCGTGCTGAAATCCCAGAGAATGGGCGCCGTCGGGTCGACGTGCCCGTTCGGGTCGACGAGGAACACGTCGTTCTGGTTGGTCCCGCCGTTCTGATTCAGACCCAATCGAATGTAGCGCTTTGTCGTCGCGTCCGTGACATGGATGAAGGAATCCCGTGGAAATTCGAGGTCGATTTTCTCCTGGTTTTTCGCGAGCGTTTTCACTGTAGTGATCTTGGCCGACGGTAATTGCGACGAAATATTGAAAATATGTTTACCTCGGTCTTTGACGTCGACCTTGGAATCGTCGATGATGAAGCGGGCATCGCCCCAGTCGGTGTCGGTCCGGACCTGTGCGGTTTTATCGGTTCGGGCAATGTAATAGGTCGCTCCGGCATCGGCCCGCACGGGAAGCCCCCTTTCATTTGCCTCAGCGTGAGCCTTGACAATGGCGTTGAGATCATCGGTCACGCCATCGCCTTTGGCCCCGAATTCAGAGTACCGGACGGGAGTTTTCGTTTCCTGAGCAAATCCAATGCCGGGGAGGAACGTTAAAAGAACGATAGCTACAATAAACAGTCGGATTGTCTTCATGGTCATGATGAGTTAAAATTCGCGGTTTATTATCGTTTCAGTTTCAACTTACC
>JBEBTM010000306.1:0-5763 GCA_040393745.1 Thermogutta terrifontis
TGACCCGATTGGCAAGAATCTTTTCCCGATGGATCAAAACCGGTATCGCACCGGAACAATTGGAACGGCGATGTCGATTTACGTTCGTCGGAGCCACCGTTTGGATTGCCGTCGGAATCGTTGCCGCTTGCTCCCATCTTATGGCCGACATGGTCGTTTCCGGCACGGCGACGCTTTCCGATTGGGACGTCAAACTGCTTTGGCCGTTCTCGGATCGAGGTTTCGTGTATCCGCTGGTTCCTTGGGGCGACGTCGGAAACATGCTCATCCTGATCGTCGGAATGTTTGCCATGTTGAGATGGAAAAATCGGGTTCGGCCGATTGCCGCCGTTACACTTTTGGCCGTTGTCGGGTATACTTTGATTCGTGGGTTCATTCAATGAAGTAACACTTGTAATGTCAACGCTAAATGAAAGATTCAGAAATCATACAATATCTGCTCCACGGTGATTTGCCGCATCAATACAATCTGCCTGATACCCGGGAAGAGCCGGAGTATCTTGGAGCGGTTCGACTGCATGGAGGAGCTTCTCTCCCCTGTGTCGTTTTTCATGATAAAAGGGAATACTTCCGAAAGACGATTCCCTATCTTGAAAGTTTAAGAAAACAATATGGTTTCGGGAGCGAACCTTATCAGCGGCAATGTGAATTGATATTGCTCGGTTTCGGAAACGGCATTGTTCATCCTTATACGATATCAGCCATTGAAAAAAGCACTCATGCGGTCCCGATAGACATCTACAATCAGTTGGACGGCCCCACAGGACGAAACGGGATGTGTTTTGTCGCCGAAATGAAAGACGGAAAGCTCGCCGCCTATCATGACGAAATATTGATGGGCTCGTTTTGGGAAATGCCTTCCGGCTATTCGGGAGAAGACATTGTCAAGCTCTGGAATCACAGTTATTTGACGAAAAAAGGCAAAATTGCACTTTACGGAGATGGAGACGACGATTGTCCCGATGAAAAATATCTCGCCTACAAATCCGATCATGCCGATGAACTGAGAGCCGTCCCTTATTTCGTCTGTTATGTCGATGGACTTTCGCAACATTTCAAATCGTCTATCGAAACCGAGTGATCCGAGAGAAGAATGGAAACAAAATCTAAAAATATTCCGGGAGAATTTCTCGGCGAAATATTGAACGGTCATACTCTTTCATTTCGTCGATTCGGTTATCAGAAGAATTCGGGGGATCAAAGAGTTTACTTCTACATGCAAAGTCGCGAAAGATTTGTATTTGGCGAGAGAACCATGAAAAACAAGCCTGCGCCGAGTCGGGATTTTTTCACGCTCGATGACGAATTGGACACGGTATTCGGCATCGACCGGCTTGTCCCGTTTTCGAGACGGTCGGCGAATATATCGATTTTTACCGGCGAGTTGTCGGTCGACGCATCGCGGCCCGAAAATCGTTGGATGGCAAGAGCGACGAACAAGCCATCGAGAATGAAATAGTCCATCTGCGACGTACTATCGCCTCTCTTGTCGGTCGCTTGCCGGATACGATCATGCCGGAGGAACGATTCGGCGAAATCGTACCGATTCGAGATCAACGAAAGGCATGGACGAACATCCTTGCCGAGTTCCCCGGCCTGCTTCCCTGGAGCGGAACATTTTTCGGCAAGTCGCTTGTTTTTCTTTTCGTCGCATTAATTTTTGTCGTTCCGATGTTGGGTTGGCTTTTCAAGGCCTGGTTTCCTGAAATCCAATGGGAAAATATCGTTTTTGTGCTGGGAATGTGCGGTTTGATCGCCTTGCTTGCAATTCTCCTGCTACAGTTTTTCTATTTCCGGCACCGTTGGGCATGTCACGCTTCAACGCTTCAAGAGATTGCTCAAATGATCGTCAAGGCCAAGAAGAAATATGCCGATTATCCGATTGCTTCAGTCGAGGACGTCGAGCCCTTGCTCTTGAGGACCTTGTCCGAGAAGTTCGAGATTCCGCAGGATTCTCTGAAACCGGAAACCAGACTGGATAACGAACTTGGTTTCGAGCTTTAAATTTCATGTATTATGACAAAGTAACGAAGGCGTTGAGCCAAGAAGATATGACCTTGGCATAACAACTGGAGAAAAAGTATGAATCCTCCTGAAAACATGGACAAAATTCTCTTGCTTCGAATCCGCTTGATGATCCTGTTTTACATGGCGGTGCTGCTTGCCAGCGGCATTACGGCGATTCCGCTGACATGGGAGCTTTCGATCCTCGTCCGCTGGTTCGGCGAAGAAACCGTGGTCGGCAATCTCATTCCCGGCTTGAGCGGTTGGCTGGCTCTGGTCAAGGAAGGACTCGATTCGAATGCGCAACAATATCCTTTCATCGCCTACGGAACCGACTGGCTGGCGTTTGCCCACATCATGATCGCCCTGGCTTTCATCGGGCCGCTCCGTGATCCGGTCAAAAACATTTGGATCATCCACTGGGCCATGCTTTGCTGTATCGGAATTATTCCGCTGGCCTTGATTTGCGGCACGATTCGCGGCATTCCCTGGGGCTGGCAGTGCATCGATTGCAGCTTCGGCGTCTTCGGGATCATTCCGTTGATTTTGATTGATCGGTGGACAAGACGGTTGGAGAATATTTTGAATAACGAAAACGGGTAAAGAACATGCTTGAAAATCTGGACATAGAATACTTGGGGACGCTTCAACACGCCTATGGCTATGCGACCGACGTTCCCGCCCAACTCAATGACATTCAGTCAGCTTCCAAAGAGGTTCGCGAAAAAGCCTATTACGAGCTTTTCAGCAATATCTATCATCAAGGAACGGTTTATGAGGCGACCGTCTACGTTCTTCCGTTTTTGATTGAGATGTTCAACGATCCTTCGATGACCGATGCCAACGGAAAAGGTGATCTGGCTTCGCTCATCGCAGCTATCGCGGCAGGGAACGGTTACTTCGAAGTCCACCAGCATTGGATCGACAAGAAAACCCTCGGCAAATTAATTGGCGACGAATCCGATCTGAAAAACGAATTGGATCATGAAAAATACATTACGAATAAAATCCGAGAAATTGCCAATCCGGTCATTCCGCTGTTAATTCCCTATCTCAAACACGAAGATTACGGAGTGCGCGATTGTGTTGCCGAATCGCTCCCTTATTATCCGGAACATTTTGCGATTGCACTTCCCGCACTTGAAAAGGCCTGTGCTATCGAACCGGAGGAAATGAGCAAGGAGATTATGAAAGAAGCGATTGCCTCCATCAAAGGCATTTCGTTGGATGAAAAGAAGGTTCAAGACACACAGGAATTGAAAGAAACAGGCTCAAGAGAGAATCGCCTGGAAAATCCGGCCCTTGAATTCATTCCCAATCAAGGCAAACGTCGTTCCATTCTTGCCATTTTGTCGGGATTGGCGTTAATCGGTTTTTGCCTATTGGTTATCGGCGGTACAATCGCCATGTTTTTCGACGCACCGGCCCGCCCCAACGTCTGTGTCTATGGACCGGTTTCGTTGTTCTTGGCCTATTTTGCTTTTCAACAATATCGATTGCTGTTTTGCTTGACACCGGATAAGGCTCGCGCGAAAATCGGTTGCATTTTCTTCTTGGGTGGTTTAATGACATTCTTCGGGATTGCTAGTATTGGCGGAATTTTATCCGACCCTAAACCACCCGATAATTTGACACAATGGCTCTTTCGCTTTGCCGGAATATTATTCGCAGGTTTGTTTGTTACGGCAGTCGGATATGCGAATTATAAGATGCAAAAGTGTTCCGGGCAACAATCGTTTTCCAGCCGGTCCATTGACGATTGCGAAAAAATCAACTGGAACAACGCTTGTAAATACGGACGAAAAGATGGATTGGCAATTGTCCTGATGGCGATTGTCGTCTGCATCATCGCTTTCGTCATCGTTCAAATCGAAATTCCGGCAACGGGAAACCATTTGACTTACGAGGAATTTCCATTCAAAGAGCGTTTTCCCGCAAGCGGCTCTGACTTCAATTTCAAACGAGGTTACCGAGGAACGCTATGCTGTGATTTCAAAATTGACGAACAAGGATTTCGAGACTGGATCGCATCGCAAAGTCGATGGGAATACTGCCGTCCTCTTCAAAATGGTGATTGGATTTGGACAGATTGGTCGGAAAACATTCCGAAAATCGAAGACGGTGGGATATCCGAAGGTCTTTACGCCGGTTACGGCAACGGTAAGGGCGGTCGTGCCGTTTTTGATCGGAAAACGAATCGAGTATATTACTGGACGTATTATTGAGCGGGTTTTTATCATTGCCAAGATCATGGAAGCCAAGCAACGCGACCCCGATTTCGATGTTACGGAATCGATGTAATGTCGGTCTTGACGCTGACGCAAAAATGAAGTAGACTTCTCATATTGGGATCGGTCGAAAGTCGGACGTCCAAGCGTTCGCCTCCGGTCGATAGCCACGGAGAAAGACAACGAACAGCCCCTTCCAAAAGGTGCCGAAAACGGTGACGTCATCTTGCTGGTGCCGAGAATGGTGCCGTCAAAAACGTCGCTAAAAGGCACTAATCGGAACGAAAGGGAACTTGCCCTAACGCTTTGCCCCGGCAAGCCTTGCGGCGTATCCTGTTGAGATTCAAAGAGATGCGTCGAATCGGCTCAATCTGTACGATATTGTCTTTTAATCCGTAGGTCCCGGGTTCGAGCCCCGGCGATCTCATTTTTCGACAGACGCAAGTCTTTGTTTTTCAAGGACTTGCGTTTTTTACTTTCTTGGTGATGATTGACCGAAAGATGAAAAACATCTTTGGTATGCTTTTTTTATGACGGACAATGCGCACTTATTTTCATCGATTTTCATCTTTCGATGATTCGGAGTGCTCCGGAGGATTTTCACTCTGAGCCAGGTTTCCCGGAAAATGCCCGGTTTTTAGCGGTCAGCCCCACAGTTGCGGCGTGACGCCGACTACGGATTCTTGGAGTTTTGACCACCCATTCCGCGTTCGGCCAACAGGGGCGAAATGTCGCGGTCGTTTTGGACCGGTCGGACGTCCCGATTCATTCGACGTCGCTTTGAGAAAGCATTCTCAATTTCTGGCCCAGTCGATGAAAGGGATCACGCTGCTTGTCGGTGACCGATTTTTTGGCTTGGGCAACTCGAATGCCTATTGGACGACCCACCGTGGCCCGTCGACGTCGAATCTTAGATTTGTGCGTTCAAAATCAAAACGGCCGGATTGAAAGTCAGCGAACCTCGTTTCAATTCTTCATTCTCATTACCGCTTTTTCCCCTTCGACGACGACAAAAACGATCAGGCCAATCAAGGTCGGATAGAACCAAGCCGAAAGATTCAGCGGAGTCGTTCCGAAAACCGTGTTCATGAACGGAAGGTAGGTTATCCCGAGTTGCAGGAGCACGAGCAGCCCCGAAACGAGAAATATCAGCGGATTCGTCAAAAAGTTCCGATCCAGCGCCGGATTGCGGATGCTGCGGCAATTGAATAAGTGGAATAGCTGTGTAAAAACGACGGCCTGGAGCGTGATCGTCATCACGGTGTCCTTGTCCACGCCTTTTTCGAGCAGAAACCGATCCATCGCCAGGGTCATGCCGCCGATCAGGAGCGAAACGAAAGCGATCCGCCAGAGAAAATAACCGCTCAACAAAGGTTCGTTCGGAGAGCGCGGCGGTCGTTGCATCGCTCCGACTTCGAGCCGTTCGAAAGCCAGAGCCAACGACACCGTGACCGAAGTAACCATGTTGACCCAAAGGATCAGCACCGGCGTGAGCGGCATGGGCATGCCGAATAAAATGCTGACGAGCACG
>JBEBTM010000307.1:0-5737 GCA_040393745.1 Thermogutta terrifontis
TCGCAAGCAGGTCGACAGACTCGCGTTCCTGGAAAAAACACTGTACGAATATATTGACTTCTATCTGCAAACGTCGGAAGAATTGGACGCCGACGCCAAACTCAATCCTTCGAAGCCCACCGCGACCGTGTCCGGCAAGCCGAAACTGCCCAACCTTGGTAGTTACAGGAATTATTTCGAACACAACCAGTCGCTGGATGCCCGTGAGTTGGAGAACATCCTGGAGAACAGACCGCAAGGAACTTACATTCACCGACAGATTCAGGAAGACCGGCTTTTCCTGGGTGTTTCCCGTTTTATGAAACTTCTCGACGAACACCTCGGGAATTTCGAGCCCGGCGAAGGCGTC
Organism: Thermogutta terrifontis; assembly: GCA_040393745.1. GTDB lineage: Bacteria > Planctomycetota > Planctomycetia > Pirellulales > Thermoguttaceae > WRKP01. Next base: position 350 of record JBEBTM010000307.1, read on the forward strand.
GGGGCGGAAGAGGTCCGAACCGATCATTCGGCCCTTTTCGAAAAATATCTCAATGACAAGGAAACCGGCGACTCTGAATTTGTGCGAAAAAGAATTTCAGCGGCGAAAAAGTGGATCGAACAATCGCAGAACCGTCAAAATCTTCTGGTAGTCTCGAATGAAAACAATGTCGATGTCGGTGAAAAATACGCGGAGTTGCAGCAAGAGGAAAAGGCGTGCGCGGCGAAGGGTGACAAGCTCGACCCCGCGAAACTGATCGCCTTGGCCCTGTTGGCGAAACAGAATAATGACGCCCCGCTGAGTCTGCGCTATCTCGACGCGATTCCCTTCACCGGTTCGAACGACATTCGCCTCCGTGAACAAATCGTGCTCCAGCTTTACAATCGCGAACCGCAAAATACGGAGCTGAAAAAACGCGCGGAGATTGCCGCACAACGCATGCTCGGTTTCCAGCTTCGCGGACCGGAGCTTTCAGTACTGAGACAGACGCTTCGAAACCTGGGGCGCGGAGCCGACGCCGACAAACTGCGTGACCGGATGCTCGTCGCCGTAACCGATTTGAGTACGCAATCGCAACTTTTGAATGAACTGCGCTCGGACGGCGAAAGATCTAAGGAAATGGCGGCGAGGTATGCGCTGCGTATCTTTAGGAGCCCCGCCGTTCGCGCGGCCGTGATGAGTTCGCAGGACAATCAGGCCCGGCATGTTCGCGACCAGACCATCGAAGTCCTGAAGCAAACCGGAAAGCTCGGAGAAATTGTCGAGCAGATTGAAGCCCAATGGAAGAGTTCGCCTGGTTCAGTCGACATCATGAGTGCCTTGGCCGACATCTATCACAAGGCGGGCCGGAAAGCCGATGCGGAAAAAATCGCCCGGGAAATCGGCGAGAAAATCCCCGATGATCCCGCGAAAATGCAGGCATATGCGGGCCTGCTCCAGAATCTCGGCATGAACAAGGAAAGCGCCGAATGGATGCAAAAGGCCCTGGAAAAGAATCCCGAGCAACTGTTACAAAATTTTTGGCAGTACGAAAACAGCTTCCGCCAAACGAACCAACGGGGGAAACTCATCGAATTGCTGCAAAAAATCGACCCCATGGTACTTGTCCGGAATTTCGGCAACATTTCGTACCGTATCAATGAATGGCTCGACGATAAGGATTTGAAAGAGCCGGCCGAAAAATTGATCCAACACATCTGGGCCATGGAAAGCGTGAGTGAAGCGGAGAAACGGGGTGCTCGGTTGAATTTCGTGCGGTCATTGTCCTCCAATAGCGATCTTCGGGTGGAGTTTTACCCGATGTTCCATGAAGTCGTCATGGATGCCGTCAAGTACGAGGAGCCCTCGGATACGACGACGCAGGGACACGGAACTTCAAACATCTTTTCCGTGTATAGTTGGTCTTCGGATGGCACGGTCAGCTCCATCGGCAGTTCGTTTTTCAATCTGGTCGCAAAAGATAACGGCCTGGAAAAAACGCTCAAGGAATTCGAGGAGATTCACAAACAGCATCATACCGCTACAGGGAGCGGTCGGAATGTGACCCGGCACAACAACATCCGGCTTTGCGTCGCCGTGAACCTGCTTCGCCTCGGGCGAAACGACGAAGGTTCGAAAATTCTCGCCGACACTTTTTCTGGTGCAAAAAATCCCGACCCCCTCCACCCACGGAGCGATACTGTCGTTATTTCCGCCGAACTGGCCAAGTGTAATACGCCCGCCTGCAATGACCTCGCGATTCGGCTTTTAGAATCATACATGAAAGAAAGCGGGAACGATTCACATGTCAATTCTTATCTCATCCTGCCGCTTTACCGTCTATATTTCAAGACGGACAAAGCGGCCCGAGGCCTTGAACTGTCGCTCGCTCAAATGCGCAGCAGTTTTGACATGCTCCGGGTCTGCGGCAGTAGCGGGCATATCCAGGTGGGCAATCGCTATTATAACTCCTATGGGCTTGAGCAGACCATATCGAATCTCGCCAAGAATCTTGCGGAGAGCGGCTACCATTTCGAACTGTTGACCCTGCTGCAAAACCGGTACGTCGATCAGCCGTGGTTGGCCGCGAGCCGACAGAACAACAGTTATCGTTACGACGAACTGGACCGCTTGGCCAAAGAGCAGGAAAGCCGGGTTTCGGTGACGGATTACGTCGACAAATTCGAACGCCTCGTGCCGGGCATGATGGATTTGGAAACGAAAAAACAAACGCCGGAGGAAGAAGCCGAGGCTTTGAAAAAATCGCTACCGATCGTCCTGGGGGCTTACGTCGATACATCCGCTAAGGCGAGTCCCGTTAAAGGCATCTTACCTTTTTCGACGACGCCCGATGCGGCCTCGGAAAAGACAAGCGACGACGTGTCCCTGGAATCGCTTGTGGGGATTCGTTTCCTGGAAGCTTTGAAGATCATCGCCGAAAAACCGGAAGAGCGAGATCGTTACGAAAAGATCAAAACCGCCATAGCCCGGCTGCAAGCCCTGGCGGCGGATGATCCGAGCGTTCTGATCGCGGCGACGTGCGTTGCGCTGGTTGAAAACGACACGACAAAAAAGATCGACGCCCTGAACGCCGCGGCAAGGTGGCTCGAACCGACGGAAGAGCGGGACGGACGAACCATTTCCTCGCAGGCATATCTCGGCTACTGGGGCATTTTGAAGGAGACGTTTTTGCAACCTGAATTGGCGCAAAACGCCGAGATTCGAAACGCTTGCGTCGATATTCTAGGATTTCTCGGTAAACGCACGAATATCCTCGAAACTCGAACCACGAACGGTTCCCGGGTGGATTCATCACGTATTTCAGCCTTTCTCTTGGACGTCCAGCGGCATCTTCCGGCGCAATGGCGGGAACACTTCCAATCCGATTTTGCGAGCCGACAATACGAACAACTGCTCCTCACTCCTACGGGACAACTGACTCGAGAGCTTGACACGCAACGGTACGGCATCGCCCGGCAATTTCGCGAGGGCATCCGCCTCAAAGCGACGAGATCCGTTTTCAGGGCGTTCGAAAAAGTGTTCGAAAACGGTTGGCCCCGGCTCGACGGCGGTGAGAGTTTGTCCCGGGTTCAATCGGCCCACTTGCTTTACGTGTTTCATGAAGCCCTTGACGAGGCCCGAAAAGAGAAGGTCGATCCAAACGTCGTGTACGAATCGCTGCTGAAAATCGTGTTGCCGGCGGGGGAAAACCGGGAACCGTTCCTGGCCGATTATGTTGACCTGGGCGGTGAAAACGGATATTTTCGTACACCGGCGGCCGATCTGGTAGACTGGGCCGTCGCGGCGGGGCGACTTGAAGAGTTTGAAGATGCATTTACTGAAATGCAAACCGATGAAACTCGCCCGAAGGAATCTTGGCATGAGATTGATGCGATTTATGACTCCGTGGGATTGCTCGACACGGCTACAGCTGGAATATTGTCCTTGGATAAAAATGTTCAGAGAATTCTTGAGACGATTCAAGAAGATGATCCTATTTTAGAGAAATACGCCCTCATGGCCGCGATGCCGATTCTGAAACCTTTTGAGAATTCGGAAATCACCGAGTTTTTTCCGGATCTGATCAAACTCATCGACGCCGCAATCGTTCAAGGCGAAAAGGAAAACCGCAATCGACGTTACGTTTATTATATCATCCGGAGCCTTTACGATCGTTTCGAGAAAGACGTCACGGTCGAACAGAAAATCGTTTGGCTGCGGCGTTACCGGACGATTTCGAATCACAACCAGATGGACGGTTTCCGCTACACATCCGAAGATCGGCTTTACCGGGAAGGTCTGACGGCCATCGAGATGGGGAAGTTGGCCGATGCGGCGGCGGTTTTACGGTATTTCGCGACCTGCGAACCTGGCCATTTTCGATACAGGAATATTTCGACGTACATTGACAATCTCCGGACGAAACTGGCCGCGATGCCGGAAAACGAACGTCAAACGCTTTTGGGCGATCTCGTCTTGGCTGATATTCCACGAAAAGGCGAGGCTATTCGGAGTGAAGGCTGGAGCACGGCCATTCCCGCGAAGGATTTCGGTTTACCGCCACTGCCCGAGGGCGTGACGGTTTACAAAAATGATTTCGAAACGGAAACGGGTCCGAACTGGAACGTGGACCGGCGAGACATCCTCAAGCGTGTCGACCAGGTTTTTCTCGGTGAATTTCATTCGGACAAGGTTCGGTTTCATCTTGACGATTTACCGGAACATCGTTTCGTGCGTATTCGTTTCGATTTGCTCATGCTCGGCGGTTTCGACGGACTCGTCGGTTATCAACGCGAATTCGGCATAGACGTTTGGGGGATGCGAATCGAAGGCGGGGTCGCCCCGGTGATTTCGACGTTCTCGAATTTCAACAAGGATCCGAACAACCAGAAGCAGAGTTTTCCGGACGATTATCCTCCCGAGTTCGACGTCAAGCCGCGTTGGTATTCCCGCGTTCTCGAAGAGGAAATGTGGGACGACAACCTCGAAAAAGGATTCTATTACGGACGACACGGAGCGGCGAAGGAAAACGAGTTCGGATACGAAAAAGACGCTCTGTATGCCGTGGACATGGTCGTCCCGCATCGGAATAAGGAACTTGCAATCGAATTCTTCACTCGGCTCCAGGACGGGCCTTACGGCGAGGGAAATTTGAACCTGGCGCTCGGAGAATGTTGGGGACTCGACAATTTTCGGGTCGATGTGATCGAAAAGCCCTTGAAAATGACGGACGAACAGTTCAAGGCGTGTTTCGACGCTTTGATCGGAGAGGACGCGTCCAGGGCGGCCGCGGCCCGTTGGCGATTGGTCGCAACGGAAAATGCTACGGTGGATTTTATCGCGAAGTGGTTTGATACGCCTGAAAACGCTGAAAAAGCCAAGGAAATTCGCGTAACCGGCAATTTCGATCTCTTCCGCATCGACCGGGTCCTGCAACTCATCGGCACGCCGGAAGCAGAATCGTTACGCAAAAAAATCGCACCATGAAAAAATCACAACGAAAAAACGTCACATCGAAGAAATCGTCACGTCAAACCAGGGCGAACGCGATTCTCGATATATTGAAGCAAAAATATCCCGAGGCGGACTGCTCGTTGGAATTCGTTTCGCCGTATCAACTGCTCATTGCGACGATCCTTTCCGCCCAGTGCACGGACGTCCAGGTGAACAAGGTTACGCCCGCCTTGTTTGCGGCGTTTCCCGATGCCAAATCGCTTTCGACCGCGCCCGTCGAACGGATTGAAGAGCTGATTCGGAGTACGGGCTTTTATCACAACAAGGCGAAGAACATCCGGGCGGCCTGTGCGGCGATGATCGAAAAGCACGGCGGTGCGGTGCCCGGTTCGATGGAGGAATTGACCTCGCTGCCCGGCGTGGGACGCAAGACGGCCAACGTGGTCCTGGGCAACG
>JBEBTM010000308.1:0-5736 GCA_040393745.1 Thermogutta terrifontis
TACATAGCTTTTTTGCTGCTGAATCCGATCATCGCAATCGTTATCAGCATTATTGTACACAACAAAAAAGACCCAAGAATCAAAATTCACGCCAACAACATCCGCAATGCGTTTTATTCCCTACTCATCTACTGGCCGATTGTGGGATTGGCATGGCTCGGTTGCGGTTGGTACTACGACATTCCACCGGATATGCTATCGGAATACCTCCAAGACCATAATCCCGCTCTCCGCACCGGCTTTATTGCAGCCGTGATCTTGTTGCTTGCCGTTCCTCTCGTTTCTACGATCTATGCCGCAATCGTGGCGCGAAAAGGCAAGTTTTGGCCCTATTTCTGGACGATTCGGTTTTTCAGCCTCAAAGAGAAAAGATAAACAACTTTCAAACAAATCGTCTTTCATTCTTCAACTTTTCAAGGAGACAATAAATGCCTAACTGGTTTTACACCGATGCCGATGGTCAAAAACAAGGCCCGATCAATGACCAACAACTGAAAACACTGGTTTCACAAAATACCATCACCCCAGAAACGCAACTGGAAACGGAGGCAGGACACAAGGGCAAGGCGGGGCAAATTCCCGGCCTGTTCGCTGCTGCGCCGTCCCCCTTCGTTCAACCGGCTCCGGCAGCACCGCCCGCCTCTCAATTGTTTTGTACGAATTGCGGAAACTCCATTTCCGAACACGCCGTCGCCTGCATGTCTTGCGGTGCCGCGCCGGTCGGACACCGAAAATTCTGCCGTCATTGCGGCGTTGCTCTGAATCCCGAACAAATCATCTGTATCAAGTGCGGTGCGGGAATCAGTACGGTCGGCGCGTCTCGATCATTCGGCGGTGGCGGTACTGCCGGGACTTCGGGAAAGACTTCATGGACGAAAAACAAGTTGGCAGCCGGGCTTTTGGGAATTCTGTTGGGGGGATGTGGCGCGCAAAAGTATTACATGGGAAGCTGGGGATGGGGACTAATCTTTACTGTCGCCCTCTTTTTTACGATGGGTTTTTCAGGCATTGTGACCGGTATTATCGGACTCATCGAAGGGATCATGATTCTTATGATGTCCGAAGAGGATTTTGCTGCGAAGTATCCCCCGGAAACGGAGTCGCCGTTCCGTTGGTAACTCCTTGATATGCCAAGTTATTTTTCATTCAAATCAATGTTAGGAGATAACATCATGGGTTTCTTTAGTCCTATCGTTCTCATTGGTATCGGCGTGTTGTTTGTTGTCGGTACGATTGTATCTGCCGTCGTCGCAATTATTTATATTGTGACTAAAAAGAAATAGTTGATTGTATTCCAAATCCGACATTTTCCACGATCTAATAATCGTCCGATTGCGCTTCTATTGCGCGAAAAACACAAGCCTGAAAAATCGTGTATAATGGACGTATCAATTCCATTCTATTCGGAACCGAGTAATCGAGAAGGATAAACGAGATGAGTAAATCAATCTATAATGATCGACGTTGGCGATTTTTGAACGATGCCGGTTTTTGGATCGAGGTTTCGGCTCTTGAACTCCGTGAATTGGCGCAGTCGGGCAGGATCACGCCTGAAACCGTCCTTGAATGCAACGACGCAACCATGCCTGCCGGAAAAATGACCGACTTGAAATTCCCGGAATGGATGCAACCGGTTGGAAAAACACTCTCCGCACGCGATAGGCTTCTTGTCGGCGCGCCGGCGGAATAATCACTCATTTCCCGGAGCATCGGCCCATGTCCGCGCATCCCGACGACAAAACGCTTCGGCTCTTTGCCGTTGGGCGGCTTACAGAGGAACAGGGCGATGAAATCGAGGCCCATCTAGCCGATTGTGAACCGTGCGCGCGTCGGCTTGATGAAATCGAACGGAAGAAAAACGATCCGCTCATTCGGGAAATGAAGGTTGCCGGAAACGCTGAACCGTCCGACGACTTTGTGCCCGGCAGTCTGCTTGGCGGTCAATACCGGCTTGAAAAGCAACTTGGTCGCGGCGGAATGGGCGTGGCGTGGAAGGCTTGGGAAGAAACGGCACAACGTCACGTCGTCTTGAAATTCATCTCGAAAGATGTTCTGCATTTTTCAGAAGCGACAAGCGGCGTGCGCGAATCGTTTCACAAAGTCCACGTTCTCCAGCATTCGCATATCTGCCCGCTCTACGGCTTGCTGGATGATCCGAAACATGGCCTTTACCTTGTAATGAAATTCATCGACGGCTTGCCGCTCGACGCCTATTGCCGAAAAAATGGGCCGATTCCGTTCGATGAAACAATCCGAATTCTCCGCGCTGTTGCCGACGCTCTCGATTATGCGCACGGCCGGAAGGTCATTCACCGGGACGTAAAACCGGTGAATATCATGGTCGGTGAAGCAGATGGCGCCCAGCTTATCGACTTTGGCTTGGCCGATGAAATCCGACAAACATTGACGCGAACCGAAGAAGTTTCCATTTCCAAAATTACCGGGACACGTTCCTACATGGCGCCGGAGCAATGGGAGGGCCGGAAGCAGGACGCGCGAACGGATCAATACGCCCTTGCGGTCACGGCTTACGAATTGCTTTCCGGGCATGTTCCGTTTAGCGGGAACGATACGGAAGTCTTGCGGAAATGCGTTCTGACCACCCCACCGGCTCCGATTCCCGACTTGCCGGGCCACGTCAACGCCGCGCTGTTCCGTGGTTTGGCGAAGCGCCGTGAGGATCGTTTTGAAAGCTGTCGGGCGTTTGTGGAGGCGTTGGCGCAGCCGTCCGGCACCAAGACCGAACCGCCCCGCCTGCCGCCGCCCTTGCCGTCCGCAAAGGCGAAACCCACTCCGTGGAAATGGGGCGCGCCGGCGATTATTGCGTCGATACTGATTTTATCCGTTTTTGGTTTTTTCCTGATTCGGCAACCGTGGAAATCGGATATTACCCCCGGTGCGGTTGTCGATGTAAAACAGTCGATTGATACCGAAGCCAAATTACCGGTCAATGCCGACGCCTTTGTTGGAACCGATTCAAACATTGAATCACCCAATACGAAAGAGCCGTTGTTCGAGCCTGAAAAATACCCGTCCAACCTCTACATTGAACGCGAAAACATTGCGAAATTCGGCCCGCTTTCCCTTTCATGGCGAAAAAATGGGATAGATACCCCCTCGCCCCAATCAGTATCTTTCATCGTTCCGACGCGAAAACCTGTGGGTAAGTTCGATGTTATTCGTGTAACCGTCGAGATAAGCAAAATGGAAAAAAACAATGGGCGAGTCACCGTGACGCGGGGACAATCGACCGATCCACTTAACGGTTTCTCCGGTACGCCGTTCAAATCGTGTTCGTTTCGCAATGCCGAACTTTTTCATGGTCAACTTGGTTCGGGTCGCATTTTATTCATCGGTGGCGATACATCCACAAAATCGCCGACAACCAGACCGTTCGGTTGGGAATACTGGCAATACGGCAATACACGCAACCAATGGCCAAAATCCGTACAATTCATTACTTCACCCAACGAAGAACGGGCCGGTATCCGCATAGGCAAAAAAGGGGGCCTGCCATGCAGAATCACTTTTGAAATCATCGAAAAATATATCAATGACGATTTTCCCAATCTTGAAGTGATGCTGTACAGTGATTATGAGCAAGACTCCAAAGCGGCCATGATTACCTGTTGGGGGCACAAAGATAAAGACGGTCGACTCTGTGTCTGGATTGATTTCAGCCACCGTTTGGCATGGAAGGAACGTATTTTTATCGCCGAAGGAAGCACCATCGAAAAAGGCGGAACATTTGCCAAGAGTTTTCAATTACCGTCTGAAATCGCGCAAGATATTGAGATGGTCAAATACGATCTTTGGGTGAAACGATCCGACATGGATTCCAGTGAAAAGCAATTCAATTTGGCTTTGCTGGATATTGTCGGCGGTTTTAAGGGAAGTGCCGGTTTTGATATTGAGGAACGCGGTTATATGTCTTTGGTTCGCACGGTCGATCCAAACGGCCCGGCTGCCGGTTTGGAACAGGGGACGGCGATTATCAGCATCAACGGCCAAGGCGGTACGGCGTCAGACCTTCGAAAGATACTTGCAACCCTGCGTTTTGGCGATGTTGTGGAAGTCCGCACGTCCAATAATAGCCGTGAAAATAATAGCGTGACTCACCAGTTTTGCGCGGAATGAGGTTGTCTTCCAGTTTTTCAGAACCGAATGATATGCAAAATAATCGCAAAATAGTTCAAAGTACATCAAAACGCTATCACATCTGTTAGCATTACTTGCTTGTTCAGAACGGAATGGATTAACGAATAAAGTTTGTTTTCTCTATTCAGGATTTATCTTTGCTTTTCAATGCCCGTGCGATTTCGTCGAAGCGTTTACGTTCATTGGCAAAGAAATCCTGTCGCTGCTCGAACGTCATGTCTTTGGTTTTGCCGTGGAGCCGGGCGCGGGCTTCACGAACGTCCTGTATAGCCAGACTTTCCGTTCTCTCTGTCGTTCTACCCATCATCTTCTCCTTGAATCAATACCGTTGGCGATCCGATTTTTATGGTCGGTTTGGCGGTTTATTCGGCGTTGAGAATCTCAAAACACTTCGTATAGCAGAACAGCCGATCACGGCGCCGTTTGGTTACTTCCTCGACGATTTGCATACGAACCAGATTCGCAAGGCTCTTGTTCGTCGTCGCCGGGGTCAGGCCGGTTGCTTCGACAAGCGAGTTCGGCGTCGAAAGCGGACGACAAATCATTGCCTCATGGATTGCCTTGACGGATGCTGCCGCGCGACCCAATGTTTCGATTTTGACTGCATCCTCTTGGAAAAGAGCGTGAAGTCGTTGGGCGGTAGCGACTGCGTTTGTCGCCGTTTCCCGAACCGCTTCGGCGAAGAATTCAAGCCACGCCTCCCAATCACCGCGCAGCCGAACCCGGTTGAGCAGTTCATAATATCGCTTACGATGCGTCTTAAAATACAGACTCAAATAAAGCAGCGGTTTCGTCAGCAGTTTTTTTTCGTAGAGCAACAGCGTTATCAGGAGCCGACCGACGCGACCGTTCCCGTCGAGAAAGGGGTGGATCGTCTCGAACTGGACATGGGCCAACGCCGCCATCAGGAGCGGCGGCACGTTTTTGTCGTGTAGGAACTTTTCCAACTTGCCCATGCACTCGACGACCATATCGGGCGGCGGGGGGACGAATGCTGCATTGCCGGGGCGAGTCCCGCCGATCCAGTTCTGCGAACGCCGGAATTCACCCGGCGTTTGGGATGCTCCACGACCTTTTGACAGGAGTTTCCCGTGGATTTCCCGGATCAAGCGGAGCGAAAGCGGAAAACCTTCTTCCAACCGGACCAAGCCGCGATTCAGGGCGGCAACGTAGTTGCTCACCTCCTGCACGTCGTCGAGCGGAACGCCGGGCATTTGGTCGAGTTCGAAGGTCAACAGGTCAGACAGCGACGATTGGGTTCCCTCGATCATCGACGACAGCACCGCCTCCTTCCGAACGTAAGAATAGAGAAAAAGGGATGTTTCCGGCAACAGACCACCGACGCCTTCCAGCTTTCCGAGGGCGTGATGGGCTTCGTCGAACAACCGGAGCAGCTTCGGCGACCATTCAACCGGCGGATCGGGCGGCAACGGCGCTGGAACGAACGCCTTGACCGGCTCGCCGACCGTCGAAACCGTCAGGTAATGACCTTGGAGAGAGCGTTTCATGGGAAAGGGAAGTTAAAATAACGATGCGGATTATTTTACGAATTGACGACATTCTAAAATAACCGCTGTT
>JBEBTM010000309.1:0-5733 GCA_040393745.1 Thermogutta terrifontis
TCGGTCATGGCAAAGGGTGGATCATCGGCGTTGAATCCGTCGCCGATATCGGCGGCCCCGATTTCCGCCGTTCGGGGCTCGGTCCGGTCCACCGTGGCCGCACCTCGACTGACCACCTCAAGAAGCTCTTCCCGGGTATAAACGTCCTCGGGAATTTCGGCCAGGATGATATCCTCGTCCTTGGGTTTCTGATCTTCAGGAGCCCCGAGCGTTTCCCAGCGTTGGAATCGCATCTGGGCAACCGACCAGGAATTGTCCACGGCCCCCTGGAGCCAAAGTTCGGCATCATCCCAATCGAGAGCCGCCTGAAAGTGGGACCAATACAGGCTCGAATAATTGGCCGCCATTTCGGCAAAGCGTTCGTGAACCCGCCGGAGCCGACCGACATGCTGCGGCGTGACCTTGCCGACCCGCCGGGCCCAGGCTTCATCGGAAAAAGCCGCCCGGGGAAGATTGGCCGCAATCATGGCCTCACGCCATTTGTAAATGACTTCGCCTTTTTCCCAGTTCGTCCGACTTACCAGTTTGTTCCAACTGCCGACATGAGTCTGCGAAAGTTCATCCACAAGCGGTGAGTTCATCAACATCGTCTCATCTTCGCCCGCAGCGTCAACAAGGTCTTCGGTAATGTCTTCCTGTTCGGCTTCCTGCTCGTCGATAAATTCGGAAATTCCTCGCTCCGAAAGGTTTATGGTGCTGGTCGAAAGTTGGTCCGGTGAGCCGATCATGAAATTTTTACGGTAAGAGTTTCGGGAAAGGAATTGTGCTTTCGCTTCATTATCCGACTTGCCCCACCACTGTCAAGCGGTAAAGTTTGGACGGCGGGTTTTCTACGTTCACCGGCCCCCTTTTGTTCGGCACAATGCTTTTTCTCGATGATATTTCACACAGTACGCGCCGTCACAGGCGTTAAAGACCCGCTATTTGAGTTGTTTTTGTTTTCTGCATGATCACACCGGCTCGTTTCGTAGAGCCGTCTCGTAGGACTCGACAAAATCGTGGGCATAATGACCCACGTTGTCGGGTCGGTCCCGGACCGGGCGAAAGTTCGGGGCGAGATTTAACGAAACGATTTTATGGGAGATAAAAAAACGAATCAATCCATCGAATCCATACTTCCGCGCGACCTCTATATTCCCAAACGGTTTGCGCCCTCTTGAGTCAGTGCGTTTCACGGGATATACTGGGGGGCGGTTTTTGTATTCTCTCCCCTTTAACTTTTCCCATTCTCATGGCAGACAACGACAGCGTCCAAAGCGGCAAAAATTTCGGGCTCGGCATTCCCCAGGAAACCACCGGTTATTTCCTCAAAGGTTCGAATAATCTCGATTGGGGCATGAAAGACCGGCTCTCGCGGGTGTTCAACCCGAAGTCGGGCCGCACCGTCATGCTGGCCTTCGACCACGGCTACATCATGGGGCCCACCTCGGGCTTGGAGCGGCTCGACCTGACCATTGTGCCGTTGATCGAGTATTCCGACTGCATTATGTGCACCCGCGGCGCGCTACGGAGCGTGGTGCCCCCGATGCTGAACAAACCTATTTCGCTGCGCTATTCCGCCGGGTCGACCATCCTGACCGACCTGAACGATGAATGCGTCATGGACATCGAAGAAGCCGTTCGGCTGAACGCCTCGGTCCTGGCCGTGATGGTGGCCGTGGGTGATCCGGCGCACGAAGGACTCACGATCCGAAACCTGACAAAAACGATTGATCTGGGCACGAAATACGGCATTCCGACCATGGGTGTTACCGCCGTGGGCAAGGATCTCGTGCGTGATGCCCGCTACCTCGGCATGGCCAGCCGGGTCTGCGCGGAAAATGGGGCCCATGTCGTTAAAACGTATTACTGCGAAAAAGATTTCGAACAGGTCACGAACTCCGTACCGGTTCCAATCGTTATTGCCGGCGGAAAGAAATTGCCTGAAAAGGAAGCCCTCGACATGGCCTACCGGGCAATCAGCGAAGGCGCCGCCGGTGTCGACATGGGCCGGAACATCTTCCAGTCCGACTGCCCCGTCGGCATGATCAAGGCCGTTCGGGAAGTCGTCCATAACGGGGCGAAACCGGAAGCCGCATTCAAGCTCTACGAGGACGTGAAAAACAACGGCTGACGGCGTCCGCCAAGAATGTTGTGACGAATAAAACTTTTCTTGCCCACTGTTCTTTTCGCCGCCGGTGGGGTACAATGGTTCTTGGAGAAGAGAGTGCCGGGCCGTTTTGACGTGTCCGGCCGGTATCGGTAACCCTATTTTCAGGAGATGCGACAATGAAACTCACCGACAAACAGAAAACGGTCGTCGAAGTTCTCAACAAAGCCCGATCTATGGAATTGTACGCCATTCATCAGTACATGAACCAACATTACGGTTTGGACGACGACGATTACGGTACGCTCGCCTCGGCCATGAAAAAAATCGCCATCGACGAAATGAAACACGCCGAAGCCTTTGCCGAGCGGATTAAAGACATCTGTGGCGACTTGGAGCCCACGATCAAGCAGGCTGCCGAAGTTCTCAAGGGGCAGGAAGTTGAGGAAATCTATAAATTCGATGCCAACGTCGAAAACGATACGCTGGAAAAGTACAACGAATTCATCCGCATCTGCCGCGACAATGACGACATTGTCAGTGCGAACCTGTTCGAACGAATCATTAACGAAGAGCAGGAACACTTCAATTACTTCGACGATACGGCCACACACATCGAGAAACTGGCCGGCAGCTTCCTGGCCCGCATGACTGGTGGCGCCGCCGACTAGCGAAAAGCGGGTAGAGTCGTAAAAAAGGCTGAGGAGCTTGAAGTTCAGGTGGTTTGTGCTTCGAGCTCCTTTGCTATTTTATCCCCCTTCTCCTTTTTGTTGCCATCCCGGTATTGGTCAAGAAAGCGGTGTTAAAACACCGATCATAGAAAAAACACACTCCATTTCCCGCCGCCGAACCGTACACGCCGATGCCTCATTCGCCCGAAAACGAACCCCTGGCACCGATTCGACAGATGATGCGAGCCTGTCGAAAATGGAAGAACGACCTCAAATTTGCGGATTCGACGGGCGTGGAAATGACCGGCGGCCGCGTTTTCGTCGCTTCTCTCGTATTTCGCAAGGTCTTTCATCGTATTCTCGGCCGAGATGAAAAGAACGTCGGACTCTTGATGCCCACCTCGGTATACGGCGTTTTGGCCAATCTCGGTTTGGCTATGGATTGCCGCACGAGCGTCAATCTGAATTACACGTTCAGTGTCGATACGATCAATTACTGTATCCAAAAGGCGAACGTGAAGCATGTCGTCACGAGCCGTCGGGTTCTGGACCGATTTCCCGATTTGAAAATCGACGCCGAACTGATCGTCATGGAAGACGCGGCGGAAAAAATCACGCTGTTGGATAAAATCACGGCCTTGATCGACGCCTACGTCACGCCGATTCGTGCTTTGGAGTGGGCCCTGGGTATGGACCGGATTACCTTGGACGACATCATCACGATCATTTTCACTTCCGGCTCGACCGGCACGCCCAAGGGGGCCATGATCACTCAGCGGGCCATTGTGGAGAATGTTCGCGGTTTTTTCGAGCATTTGAATCTGAAGCGGGAAGACATGCTTCTCGGTTCCTTGCCTCTGTTTCATTCCTTCGGTTACACGACCACGCTCTGGTTGCCCGCGACGACTTACGTGGGTTGCGTGTATCATTTCAATCCGCTTGAACCGAAAAAGGTCGGCGAGATGTCGAAAAAATACCAGTGTACGGCCATGCCCGCCACGCCGACGTTCCTACGCGGCTATCTCCGGCGACCCAAGGACGAATTTGAGCACATGGGCACGGTCATCTGCGGCGCCGAAAAGCTTCCGCTTGATCTGGTCGATGCTTGGGACGCCAAATTCGGGGTCCGGCCCGCCGAGGGTTATGGGACCACGGAGCTTTCCCCCGTTGTTGCGACGAACGTCCCCAAAGGTCGACGTGACGATTATCAGGACTGGCTCCGGGAAGGTACGATCGGCAGACCGCTGACGAATCTTGAGGTTCGTATCGCCAGCCCTGAAACGGGTGAGATTTTGCCTGTTGACACGCCGGGGATGCTCCAAGTCAAGGGACCAAGCGTGATGGTCGGTTATTACGGCGAACCGGAAAAGACCGCCGAAGTGCTCAAAGACGGCTGGTACTCCACGGGCGACATTGCCTCGGTGGACGAGGACGGTTTCATCCGCATCACGGGCCGACTCAGCCGGATTTCCAAGATTGGCGGTGAAATGGTCCCGCATATTCTCTTGGAAGAGGAAATTGAAAAGGTGCTCAGCGCCGTGAGCCCGCCCGTAGATGTGGACAAACCGGAAGTCCGCATCGCCGTTTCTTCGGTGCCTGACGTGAAAAAAGGCGAGCGGCTTGTCATCCTCCACCGCGACTTGCCGGTCACGCCCGAGGAGATCGGCAAAGCGCTTCACGCCGCGGGACTTCCGAACCTCTGGATTCCATCGCCGCATGACTTTCATCATGTCGACCATATTCCACTCCTGGGAACCGGCAAACTCGACCTCCGAGCCGTGAAGGAACTTGCCGAAAAAGTCGCTGCGGAGAATTAAGAAACAATATTCGTTTTACGACTCTAGTTGTGCCATGATTTCGTCGGAGATATTGAAGTTCGATGAAACCTTCTGGATGTCTTCATGATCGTCAAGCAACTCCACGAGCTTGAGCACCTTGGCCGCCATGGCCGCATCGGTCACTTCGGCGGTGTCCTTGGGCATCAGGCTAAGCTGGGAATCCTCGGGTGTGATCCCGGCCGCTTCCAACGCCTTGGAAACGCCCTCATAGCAGTCGGGCATACAGGTGATTTCGAAACCGTCTTCCGTTTCCGTAACGTCATCGGCCCCGGCATCCAGAACGAGCTCCATGACCGCGTCTTCGGTGAGCGATCCTTTGCCCGGCACGGTTTTCGAAATGATAAAAAGTCCTTTCTTTTCGAAGTTCCAGGCGACGCAACCGGACGTGCCGAGCTTGCCGCCGCAGACTTCGAAGATCTTTTTGATCTCGGGAGCCGTTCGATTCCGGTTGTCTGTCACGGCCTCGGCCAGTACGGCCACGCCACCGGGACCGTAGCCTTCGTAGACGAGCTCGTCAAGCTGATCGGATTCCAGTTCGCCGGTGCCGCGCTTGATTGCTCTTGCGATGTTTTCCTTGGGTAAGCTGACCGCCTTGGCTTCGTCGATCGCGGCCCGCAACCGGATGTTCGCATCGGGGTCGCCGCCACCGAGCTTCGCCGCGATGATGATCGCTTTGGCCAGTTTACTCCAAAGTTTTCCCCGTTTTGCGTCGACCAGAGCTTTCTTGTGTTTGATTCCGGCCCAGTGAGAATGTCCTGCCATATTGGTTGTCGTGAATGGAAAAAATGGTTTTCCCTGATTTGAGGAAGTCCCGACCCGCTCTTGCCAAAAAACATCAGCGATTCGGAGTTCCCTCGCCATGAATTACTTCGGTTTTTTCTTTTTGCCCTTTGTCGGGTCGGTTTTTTTCACCGGAGCTTTTTTCGCCACCTTCGGTTTCGCGGCTTTGGGTGCCGCCTTCTTCGGAAGTTCCTTCTTTTTCATCGGAGGTGTTTTGGACCCGGCCGGTTTGGGAGTCGCTTTTTTTGGGGGCGGGTGAGGGTTTTGCGGCGGCGTGGCCCCCCGGTTTTTACGCACCAATTTAGCGGGGGGCACGTTATGGTTTTTTTGGCGTTTTTTCTTTTCTTATTTACAT
>JBEBTM010000310.1:0-5718 GCA_040393745.1 Thermogutta terrifontis
GAAGGTCCGTTCCCTATCGCGATAGGAGACGCTTTCCTCGCCTGTAGTGACGGGCTTAGCGGGCAGGTAAGCGATCGCGAAATCGGTGAACTCCTGGTCGTGTTCCCCCCGGACGTCGCTGGAGAAACATTGGTCAACCTGGCCAACCTGCGCGGCGGGCCGGATAACATCACACTGATTATCGCCCAGGCCACGCAGAACAACGCGGCCGAACAGGAAGTCGAAGAGGAACTCCAGATTCCCGTAACAAGCTGGCTCACTCTGGGCGCGGCGGCGCTATTCGGTGCCGGGGCCGTCGGCGGATTTGCCATGGGAAATCTCTTGATCGGCGGCCTCCTCGCAACGGTCGCCGCCGTGGGATTCTTCTTCTTTTTCACTCTGTCGAAGAACACGCTTTTCGCCCCGTCCCCATTTGCTCCGACGGTCGCTTCCAAGAGCAAAAGCCCGTACACGCGAACTCCCTGCGAGCCGAGTATGGAATTCGTCGCGGCCCTGGCACGAATTCTCAGGGAACTCCGGCAGGCGACAAACGGCAAGCAGCTTGCCGTGAAATCCGTCGAGGCGGATCACTGCGAACATCAAGGCATCACGGCCGAGGAAGCGAAGAATCCTGTGGAGGCGATCCGCAATTACTCATTGGCAATCAACCACCTGATGCGGGAATTGAAAAAACTCAGCGCGAGAAAACGGTAAGGATTCAGTCGGGAATTTTCGCCCTTAAACGCGGTAGTTTATTAAATTTCGCGTTATTCCGTCATTCCCGCGCAGGCGGACTTTATCGGGCGAACATGCCTTTCGGGCCTTTTTATACGCCCGCTCGCCGCATGTGCTTTTCCGCGCAAAAACTAGTCGCTCCCGCGGCTGCTCCGGGCTCGACGGGAATAAATCGCTTCGCAAATCATATTGCCGATCGGGTTGCACAGCAGGAGTAACGCGATTTTGTAGCGTAAAGACGGTACGCAGACGCTGCGCCGGCTCTTCCGGATCGAGCGGAGCGAACACCGGACGACGTATTCCACGGGCAGCCAGGCCAAGCCGGGCGTTTTGTCTTTGCGAAATCCTTTCATGCTTTCGGTCGCGTGAAAACCAGTGTGAGTCAGGCCGGGGCAAAGGGCCTGAACCCGTACGCCGTAGGACCGGACATCGCACTGGAGCGATTTGGAAAAGGAGAGGACGTAAGCCTTGGTCGCGTTGTACTCCACGCAACCGGGTCCGTACAAAAACGCAGCCACGGACGACAGGTTGATCAGGAACCCTTTCTTCCGTCGACACATCGGCTGTATCGCGGCCCGGGCCAGTCGCATCAAAGCGACGACGTGAACCTGGATCATTCGCTCTTCCCGGTCGGCGTCGACTTCGGGATAGCCGCAATTTTCGTTTCCAAAACCGGCGTTATTGATCATGTATTCGAGCCTGTCTTCGCTTTCGAGCCTGGCTTCGAGCTTCCGGGTCTGTTCCGGGTCGGCCAAATCGCAGGGGTAAGCTTCCGCCGTGATGCCGTATTGCTTTTCGAGGTCGGCCTTGATTTCGTTAAGCAGGTTTTCCCGCCGGGCGATAAGCAGCAGGTCGTAGCCTTGCGCGGCAAGCTGATAGGCGAATTCCTTGCCGATACCGTCACTGGCACCGGTGATCGCCGCGAGAGGCAGGGTTGTAGTTTCCATGGGATTTTCTATTGAGCCGCGTCCTCACGGCGTTCAATGTCGGAAAAAAATAAAAAAGGTCTTTCCCGGCGTTCACCGGGAAAGACCTTTTACGAAACGATATGAAACGTCGTTTTCGAGGGTTGCGTTCAAAGCTCAGTTGACGACTTCGGGGAGCAGGGAAGTCGCGGGAGCTCCGCCGTAGCAATTCGCGTTGCCACAAGCATGGCAGGCGGGTTCACACGGATCGCAGGAGCCAACGCCGCAAGGATCGCAAGGATTGCAGCCGTTGTCGGCCCGGCAACCATGATCGCTGAACAGACCGTCGAAGAACTTTTTCACGTTCCGACGCGGTTTGTCGAGCAGGCGACCGTATTTCGGGCCGCAGGTGCTTCCACAAGGATCGCAGGAAACGTCGCCACAACCATCGCCGCAAGCTCCGCACGGATCGCAGTCGACCACGTTGCCGCAAGGATCGCAATCGACGTTGCAAGCGCCACAGGGATCACTGCAAGCACCGCCACATTTGCCGGCCAACCGGAAACCACGGAAAAATTTGCGGAATGTGAAGCGTTCTTGGTTGCAGCCGGTGCCACAGCCGTCATTGCAACCGGTACCGCAAACGTCGTCGCAGGGGCTGCAGCTGTCGTCGATCTGGGCACAGGGATCACAACCTCTTTCAGGGGCGAATGCAGCGCGGAGGCGCTTTCCGAACGTACCCCTCTTGTTGCAACGGGTATCGCAACCCACGTCGCCGCAAGCGCCGCAGGGCGAGCAATCGGCAACATCGCACGGCGAGCAAGCCACGACGCCGTCACAGGGACCGCAATCAGAGACTTGGTCGCAAGGATTGCACGCAGCCAATTTCTTCAGCCCCGAGAACAGGTCACAGGACTTACTGCAGCCTGTGCAAGCTCCGCAGGGATCGCAGGCGGGGTCGCAGGGACCGCAGTCGCCCGCGTAAATCCGCGCACCCAACATGAGGGTGACAATGAGGGTGGCCATCAAAACTCTGGATTTCATTGGGTAGACTCTCCTTTTTTTCTGGTTGTCCTTGGAAAGGACGGTACTTTCATGCATCGGGAAATTGTTCACATCGGATACAAAGGACTCACTCCTTCTCAACGCTCACTCTTTCCTTGGGAAAGTTATCGTCACTTCCGGAGAAACGACTTGATTAAAATGTGTCAGCCCCGACGGGCCAACACACCGGCCCAAATCATTTCCAAATCGGCTCTGACTTTCCCTGAACGTGCCCCCCGACACGCGATTGTGTTTTTCAGGGTCTAGGATTTCTTATCGGACCAAAGTAGGAAAGCTCTTGAGCTTCCGAATACCGTTTTTTCAAGATAGTCAAACCTGACGAAAGAGATGATTTTGCCGATTAAACAAACAAGGGAAAACAGGGGAACTTTGCCGAATTCTTCGGCGGTAGGTTTTCTGCGGCATTGCCGGTTTTCTACGACGCCCGATTTTCATGAGCTTATCGCAACTCTTTATTTACAAACAAGATACGTAAATTCAATTCCTTGTCGCGAGAAGGAAAGATTTGTCACCCGGGCAGCTTCCTGAGACTTTCTCAACGCCGGAATTTCCCTCTTACGGTTTTGATCTTTCCTCTATTTGCTTTCTGTAAAACCCAAGGAATCGGCAGGATCGTATTATCCAGACTCTTACGAAATGAAAAAAGATTCGTTATAATCAGGCGGGTTTTATGGGATACCCGCACTCGCAAGCTCTGGGGGCGGCGATTGGCGACACCTGTGACTCAGTGTCAATTGAAATTTTTTTCAGGGAGAAGAACATGTTTTTACGTTGCACGCGGCGGTTTGCCGCTTTTTGTATGTTGTGCCTTGTGACCGCCGGGATCGTCGAAACCGCCGATGCCCAAGGCCGATTTTTCGGGGCTCGAAATCGAATTCGATTGAATGCGTCCCGAACGCCCGGCCGTCTCGTGAACCCCGTACCCAATGACGAAGCGATGGAACTGAAAGTCATGCTCGATCTTTATCAAGTGGAAGCCTTCAAACTCTTTACGGCCTTGACAGCCGCCGAATGGGACGCCATGACCATGGGCACCGAGGATGCCTTCAAACGGTCGGCCGAGGCAAAGTTGAATTTCGCAAAATATCACTCCAACACCGAACAATACGCTCGGCTCAAGGAGCTCGACAGCAAAGCCCAGGGGCTGTCCGCAATCGACCGGCGGGCGGCGGACCGGATGATCCTGGCCTTTGAGCAAAACCAGTTGCCCGAAGAACTTTTGCAACAGATGCTCGAATTGTCCTCGAAGATCGAAATGGTCTTCCAAACCTACCGCTGCAAGCTCGACGGTAAGGAATATACGAACAACGATCTGCTCGAAATGATCGAAAAAGAGACCGACTCCGCGCGGCGAAAGCAGATTTGGGAAGCCTTGAAGCAGGTCGGCTCCGAAGTGGACGGCATGGTCATCGAACTGGCCAAGGTACGAAATCAGGCCGCCGCGAAGCTGGGATTCAAAAATTTCTGGGAAATGCAAGTTCATTTCCAGGATTACAAGCCGGAAGAACTCGTTGCGATTTTCGAAGAACTCGAAACGACGACCCGACCCCTGTTCGAGGCCATGAAGACCGAAATGGACGGCGAACTGGCTGAAAAGTTTGGCATGAAAGTATCGCAACTCCGGCCCTGGCATTATGACAACCCGTTTTTTCAGCAGGCGCCGCCATCGAAGGAAGTCGATCCGAGCGAATTCTACCGAAACAAGTCAGCCCAGGACATCATTGACATTACGATCAAGTATTTTCGGCATCTTAATCTGCCTTACGAAAAAGTCCTGGAACGCAGCGATATGTTCGAGCGTGAGGGCAAGAACCAACATGCGTTCAGCATCGACATGGACACATTGGGCGATGTACGTAATCTTTGCAATGTGAAACCCACGGTCGAATGGATGGACACCGTGCTTCATGAAGGTGGGCACGGCGTGTATTCGCTGGGTTGTGACGCGTCGCTGCCGTTCAATCTTCGGGATTCGGCCCATATTTTCACAACGGAAGCGATTGCGATGATGTTTGGCGCAAAGGCCCGGGACCCGCAGTGGATGATTCGCTTCGCCGGCGTGGACGCGCAAAAAGCCCGGCAGGCGGCCGCGGCCCTGAAAAAACAGCGGATTCGGGAACAGCTCATCTTCTGCCGATGGACGATCGTCATGCTGCACTTTGAAAAGGCGCTTTATGAGAATCCCGAAGCCGATCTCAAGACGCTCTGGTGGGACACGGTCGAAAAATACCAGTTGCTTCCGCGTCCGGAGGGCCGCAACGCCGGCGATTGGGCGTCGAAGCCGCATTTCGTGATCGCCCCGGTGTATTACCACAATTATATGCTGGGCGAACTGTTCGCCGCTCAGCTTCGGGAATCATTGGGCGAACGGATCAAACAGGACGATCCCCGGGTGGGCCGGATCCTCACGGAAAAAGTCTTCGCTCCGGGAGCCCGGTATCCCTGGGCCGAATTCGTCCGCCGCGCCACGGGTCAGGACCTGTCGCCCAAAGCGTTTTCGAAAGAATTGAGATAATTGCCCCTCATTCAGCCGGGCGGTGCAGACGCCGATGAGGCCCCGTTCAAAAACTCGGAAGTCTACCACTTCTTGACATGCAGTGCCGCATGACTCACAATAAGTGATCGATATTCGTAAAACGATCACAGGGGAGAGTCCCGCATGTCAAGATCCAGCATTTGTCTTTTCGTCCTCCTTCTTATCACGCCGCAGGCATTCGCCCAGGTCGCCGACCGCCCTGAAACGAAAAAAATTTCTGTTGCGAAAAAAGATTTTCCGGCGTTCCCGAGTCCGATCAAACCGCCGACGGTCGGAGAACTCAAGACGATTCAGGCGAAGATCCAAAACCCTTCCAAAGATCTCCCGTCCGTCATCGTTCTCGGTGACGACTGGAAGACCCGAGGCGACTGGATTGATCGCTATGGACGATTTACAGCGGTGCTTTGCGCGCAGGCCGGCGGCGGATTCAATTTTTACTCCGGTTATCATTCCGGCAAGACGAAATCGATCGGATGGATTGGTCGCAACTATCGTGAA
>JBEBTM010000311.1:0-5716 GCA_040393745.1 Thermogutta terrifontis
TGGCGTGATGTTTCGGGAACGGTCGAATTGTCTTGGGATGACGACTTGCGAAAGTCGCTTTGGCAGGACTTTATGACCATGTATTATCCCGAAGGCCCCCTTGATCCCGACTTCGTTGTCGTCCAATTCACGGCGACGGGCGGGAATTATTACGAAGGATTGTCGAACGCGGATTTCACGGTCTGACCGGAACTGCCGGATGAACCCTGTCATTTTTCGGCGATTTTACGAAAAGGCCGTTTCTTTCGAACCGTGTTGAATCCGTTCGCAGCTGAAAAAGGCGGTGCCGGAACGGTCCCGGCGCCGTCCTGTGTTCATGTCGTATCGATTCGTCAATTCCGTACGTTACGGTTCGTCGAACATGTTCATGCCGGACTTGCCGATCACCAGGATTTTCTTGATGTCCGGCATGTGGGCGATTTCGCATTCGCCGCGCGTGCCGAAATCAAGGTACACGAGTTTTTCCGTTGCGGAATTGTTGCGGACGACGTGGGAGCCGCCCTCGCCGGTCGGAAAGCAAACGGCGTCGCCCGCCTTGACGGGGATATCTCCCTTGACGGTACGAACGCTTCCCTCGCCGCTGATGATGTAAAAGATTTCCTCGACCGTTTCATGATAGTGGTAGCCGTAGGCGGTATTGCCGGGCTCGACTTCGACGAAAGCGGCCGCACATTTTTCCATCACGGCCGGATCGGTGATTTGCTTGACGGCAAACACGTTTCCTTCGCCGTAATTCGTCGTTTCGGCTTTCAGGCCGACGAAGCTCTTGACTTGAAATTCCTTCATGGCGGTTCCTTTCTTGTACGGGATCATTGTGGAATCGGCAAAATCGGGGAGCGACTTGCATCCCCCTTCCTTGAATCTATAATAGACGATCGAATCGAAATGGGAATGCAGGCACCTATTTGTGGCCTGGGAACCTGTTGGTAACGATTGTCGTTTTACAGGGATTTTCGCACTGTTTCCCCGAAAAATATTTTGAAAAAAATGCTCTCAAAGGAAGAATTATCGAGCTGCCCGGTCGCCGCGACAGTCCGTTTGATCGGTAACAAATGGAAGCTGCTGATCATGAGAAATCTGCTTTTCGGGACCCAGCGTTTCGGCGAGTTGCGCAAAACGCTTCCCGGCATCAGCCAAAAAGTGCTGACGGAAAATCTGCGTTCGATGGAAGACGACGGACTTGTGATTCGAACGGTCTTTGCGGAAGTGCCGCCTCGCGTGGAGTACCGATTGAGCGATCTCGGCGAGTCGATGCGTCCGATCTTCGACTCGATGATGGCTTGGGGGACACGCTACCAGGAATGGCGAAACAATGACGAACCGCGGAACGGGTGAATAAACGCGGAAATAAGGGCAACGACGTCGAAACGAGAATGTGCAAACTCAAAGGAAGGATCGAAAGCGTTTTCGTCGACGAATCCTTGGGGTTTTGGTCCGCCGGAAACGTCAACGGAGAGTTGTCAACGGAGAGTTCCGTCGAAGTTGACGACATATTCCGAAACGGAAATGTCCTTGCCGGTTCGGACCAACGCCTGCTTGACGATCATGGCCGTTCCGCCGCAGCAGGGGACGAGCATTCGTAACAACGTGATCGAACGGATCGAGTGTTGGGAAAAGATCGCCGCCAATTTTTCTACGTACATGTCCGTGGCATGATCCAATTTCGGACAAAAAACGATGAGAGCCTTCCCGACCGTGAATTCCCGGTAGAAATTCGAATAGGCAAAGGCCGTGCAGTCGGCCGCGATCACGAGATCGGCGTCGTCGAAGACCGCCGAATCCGGGTTGATCAACTGCAATTGAATCGGCCAATTGGTTTTCACTTCTCCCGCATCGCCGCAAAGCGAGGAAGAAGGGCAGACCATCAGCGGCAAGGTGACAGGAGTCGGTCGAGGTTTCACCGCCTGTTTCACGGTAGAAATCTCAATTCCTTTTTCCTGAAGAACGGCAACTCCCTCCTCGTACAGTTTCTGCTGCCCATGATTTTTCAGGTGTTCGAGATGCAGTCGAACGACCTTCATCCCCTGCGGCAGGAGTTTTTCCATCGTCTCACGTTCGCTGTAAGGAACGGCGTCACGTTCTTCGATTGTAATCGCTCCCACGGGACACTCGCCGAGGCAGGCTCCGAGACCGTCGCAGAACACTTCGGAGACGAGTCGGGCCTTACCATCGACCATTTGGATGGCACCTTCGGCGCAGGACGTGGCACACTGACCGCAGCCGTTGCATTTGTCTTCGTCAATTTTAATGATCTGGCGTTTCATGCGGGTACTCTCCGGTGCAGTAATATTTTACCGAAATACTAATACCATCATAGTGTCAGTTTGTCGCGATGTCAAGAGCAATATAAAATCGAACGGTCAAATCAGCTACCAACCCAAGAAACACGACATTTCATGAACTCCGAGACGATTCGCCGACGATCTGTTTTATGTAAAATCTCCCACTCGAAAGCATCCAATGCAACCTTAACTGACGCCCTTGACATATCAAAGGTGCCTCGTCAAACGGATCTCCCCAAGGGGCGTTTGCGCTCGGTTTCTTTGTCCCACTTGACTTTTTTTCATATTCTTTTATATTTTTTCATGATTGGTGTTTGGTCTGTCGATTTGAACATTGTTCTCCACGATGCGAGTTCGAATTGACATAGTCTGTATTGTAGAAAGTTTGCATGTTATCCACGCGTGTCTAAATAGCGACAAATGACGGTTTGAGTAATTTCGTGCCGTGCATTTGTCATTCGCAAAGCCGTAAATACGGGAATTTGCCGCTTAAAAAAGCGGAAGGCTCGTTGTATTTGCGTGTTTCTTCTGTCGCCTCCGTTTGAATTTATCGCGGCCGTGTCCATCACGGAAGAGGCATTTTTCTTTGAACGGATCACGATGCGCTTGCCGCATGAACTTTGTTTCGTTCATTTTGCGAACAATAAATACACATCACGATAGACCCATGATCAACTTACAAGACTACGGATACCAGGACGAATTCGATGGGAAAGGTTCCTGTGATGATTTAATGGCCGCAAGAGTGGTCGAACTTCACCGGGAACGTTACAAAATCGTCTGCAAGCATGGCGAATGCCCCGCCAGGTTGACCGGTTCGTTTCGTCACGAAACCATTGTAACGGAAGATTTTCCCGCCGTGGGAGATTTCGTGCTGATTCGATATAACGAAAACGGCGAGTCCGGCATTGTCAAGGTGTTGCCTCGAAAGTCGAAATTTTCCCGAACCAATTTTTCCGGGCGAGACCCAAATGCCGAAGCCGTTCGCGAGCAAGTCGTGGCGGCGAATTTTGATTACGTTTTTATCATGGTTTCGCTCAACCGTGATTTCAATTTGAATCGAATTTCACGCTACCTGACGGCGGCCTGGCAGAGCGGCGGCATGCCCGTCGTGCTGCTGACCAAGTCGGATTTGCTCGACGACTTCAGCGGAGAATACGAGGCGGCGATGGATGTCGCGCAATTCGCTTCCGTCCATGTCGTCAGCACTCAAACGGGCTTCGGCCTTGAAAATCTGAACGAATATCTCCAGCCCGGCAAAACCATCGTGTTTCTCGGATCGTCCGGCGTCGGAAAATCGAGCCTGGTTAACTTCCTTGTCGGAAAAGACCTCATGGTCGTAAGCGATATTCGTAAAAAAGACGATCGTGGCAGGCACACGACCACGGGCCGTCAACTCATCATGCTCGAAAACGGGGCGATGCTCATCGACACGCCCGGCATGCGGGAACTTGGCTTATGGAATGCCAATGACGGTTTGGAACACAGTTTCGCCGATGTCGAACAATACTTCGGGCATTGTAAATTCAACGACTGCCGCCATCGGACCGAACCCGGCTGCGCCGTCAAGAATGCCATTCGAAATGGCGAGCTTTCTCAAGAACGGTGGGAGAGCTATCAGCAATTGGAAACGGAAACCCGCTTCACTGAAGACAAAGCCGGGTATTTGCGTGAAAAGGAGCAGTGGCACAAAGATATCATGAAACAATTGAAGCAAAAGAAGGAGGCCGATTATCGGCATGAACCATGCAACGATAACTTTACTTGCCGGATTTGCGGCGGTTGGATCGCCCCGGAAGAAGCAGGTAGTCAGCATCGGAATCATTGTCCGCAATGCCTGTCAAGCATCCATGCCGACAAAAAACCAGGGGACCGGAAGTCGCTGTGCAAGGGAATCATGGACCCGATCGGCGTTTGGGTACGGAAAGACGGCGAATGGGCCGTGATCCATCGTTGCCGCGACTGCGGGGCCTTGAGTTCGAACCGAATCGCGGCGGACGACAACCCGGTTTTACTGATGTCGATCGCCATGAAGCCTTTGGCGACACCGCCTTTCCCGCTCTCGCATATCGTAGGCCAGACACATAAAAATCATGGGGAGTAAAAAATCGACTACTATCTTTTTTCATCCTATGTTAATGTGCGACAATCCGGCAAAATTTCCCGGAAACCTAAAACGCCCGTTACTGGACGTGCTGTCAGGCAAGGGGTAGAATAGCCTCACGGACATTGGAGGGGAGAATCGCCCACCGACGTCGATGCGACGTTGCCGATTGAAAACCGATTTCCACATCCGTTAACCGAGCCGTTCATTGTCATCCGGAAAAGAATTGAAAACCATGAGAAACATTTCAGTGACCGAATTTGAAAACGCAAAAAAAGAGTTTCGAGACATGATTCGATCCATGACGAAGAAACTGTCCGAATCATCACCGAAACTCGGAGACGTTCAAGAAGAGTTGATCGGCGCGCGTTACACCGTCAAGAATCCGATTGTGTATAATAAGGATCTCTGCAAGGTCAATCCTGCTGAGATTAAACTCATACTCGTTGCCGATAACCCCGGCCGGAACGAACAGGCCAACGAAAGCTATCTTGATCTTGATGGAGCATCGGGAAAAATGGCGAAAAACCTTCTTGTTGATAATTCGGTTTATGGAATAAAGGATTTTCGCAAAAACGTCCTTGTTTTGAACAAGACTCCAATTCACACGCCTGCCACCGAAGATTTAAGAAAACTTTGCCGTCGCGAGAAAGAAATGGGCGGCCACCTCATTAAAGATGAGTTGGAAATTTCACAGGAAAAGATGGCGAGTATTCTTTTACAATTTCATAAGGCACTGGACGTTCCGGTTTGGATCGTAGGTTGCTCGAAATTAAACGGGTTATTCAAATCTTTTACGAAAAAGCTTTACGAGCTGTATCAAGGTGAACCGAATCTCTTCAAAGACGTCTTAGTATTCTGCCATTTTTCTTATGGTGGTTTCGCGAGGGATTTAAAGAAAGAAAACCCTGAGTGGGAGTCCTTGCCAAAAGACCGGTTGATACAAATCCTGAAGAAGATTGGCACGATGCGCAAAGGGAGTATTTTAAGACAATACCCCAACCCAAAACGGAAGCCCGCCGGCTAAAACATCTGGACAGCCGCGTTTTCCTCCTCTCTTGACGTCATGATCTTTTATGTTATTGTATGCATATGCAAGAAAAAGAAAACACAATCAAGTCGGATCGAAGCCGTTGCGCTTGCCTACACCTCCGCAGGGCGAGTCGGGCGGTGTCGCAGTTCTATGACCGCTTTCTGCAACCGGCGGGAATTCGCGGAACGCAGTACGCCATGCTCATGCATATTGCCACGAACAAAGATATTACTGTCGGAGAAGTGAGCGAGCGGCTCGGCATGGATCAATCGACTGCAACACGAGGTGTTAAAGTGC
>JBEBTM010000312.1:0-5697 GCA_040393745.1 Thermogutta terrifontis
CAAACGGAGGCGAGTTTCGGTATATACCAAATACTATAGAGTACCAAGATTACGGACCATGAGTGCAATTCCCGAAGCGGTGCAGGGCGGAAATCGTGATCGACACGACCTTTTTCTGCGACTGTTGATGCAGAACGAACCCCGTATTCTGGCGTTCGTCCGTTCGCTGGTGCCCCGCCACGAAGATGCGGCTGATGTTCTTCAGGAAGTCGCCGTCGTGCTCTGGCAGAAGATCGACCAGTGTCCGATGGACGATGGCTTTCTGCCGTGGAGCCTGACCGTTGCGCGTTTTCAGGTGATGGCCTTTTTGCGAGACAAAAAGCGGGATCGGCTCTGTTTCGACGCCGAAACGCTTGAACGGATCGCCGAGGCGGCGCTCAGGGAGAGTGACGGATACGAAGATCGTCGGGATGCACTGAAGCACTGTTTGGACCGGCTACCGGCACAACAGCGATTGCTGGTCCTCGAAGCCTATCGTAGCGATGCGCGAATCGATCAGATGGCGCAGCGGCAGAACAAGACGCCGATGAGCCTGTACAAAACGCTCCAACGAATCCGGGAGATACTCTCCTCCTGTATCCGCGGGCAGTTGAAAACACCGCAATGATTCTTCATGAAACCCGACGAGATGAAACGATATACGAAGGAACTGGGCTGGCTCCAGGATTACATCGACGGCAGCATCGCACGGGAAAACCTCGATCGCTTGCAAAAAGCGATCATGGAGGATTCCGAATTTTGCCGCACCTACCTGATTTACATGGATACGGATACGGCGCTGCACGAGATGGCGGGCGACCCTGTTTTTCGTGCAGAAATCGCCGAATCGCTCTCGGAGGAACTGGTCCACGCGGGAAGCACGTCCATTGAGGGCGAAAAGTGGAAAAAAACGGCCCGCATCTACCGCGCGGTCACTTGGTCGGTCCTCTCGCTGCTCGTCCTGATCGTCGCCGCCTTCGTATGGGTGTTCGCGGTATACGATCATTCCGTGAAGCAGTTTGCCAAATCCAGCGGACTCGATCCGTACAAGCTCCGGCAAGTCAAACCGATCCCGCCGGGAGTCCCGGTGGAATATCTCGACGGCGATACGAAAATCCTGAAAAATCGAATCGCTTCTTCCAAGCTCGACGGTGCGAAAGAATTTCAAGTCACCGACATCGACCTTGGCGAGACCGGTTTGACACTCCGCTTGCCCAAGGGAATCACGGTCGAGTTCGCTCCGCACACGAAAGCGGTGTTCGAAAACGCCATGCGATTGCGGCTCCTTCGCGGGGAAGTCCAAGTCGACGTCGGTAAGGACGGTTCCGGATTCACCGTCGTGACCGAAGCCGGAGAAGTCATCGACATCGGGACCGTGTTCAAGGTCGGCGTCAAAGAGAGCGGCGAAACACAATTGGACGTTCTTTCCGGCGAAATCAACTTCAAAGACCATCTCGTCCTAGACGACGATGCCGCGCCGCTCATCTTGCAGGGGGGCAGCCGGATCGTTCTGAAACCGCGTGAATCCGTTCCGCAATCGCAGTACGCCGAAGTTTCCGGTATTTATCCCCACTTGGCCGTCTTCAACAACGCCGGCCAATGCTATTACAGCGCCTTGGCAGAGTGGGGGGGAAGTCTTTGGACGATCAGTTCGCCCCCCTACGCCCCCATGGGTTCGGAAGATAATTTGTTCGAAATCAGGTCGAACCTGAGACGGATCGCCCGCCCCGAGAGCATCGGAGGAACGCATTCGAACAGGATGATCCATCGGGAAACAGGACAATTGATCCTCGGCCCCTATTTCATTGATGCCAAAGGGAATGTCCGGCTTAACGACATCCAAAATTTTTCCGGACGTTTTTGCGGGACGGCCAGGCACCTCGAAAAGCCCGGGGAAAAAGCCTATTTCTCGACGATGGAAAAAGGATTGTATGAGATCGATCTGCGATCACTCAAATATCGAAAACTGATTGAAGATTATGCTTCAAACGCGATTCAAAGCAAGTTGGCCGACGGGAATATTGTCCAATCGACGCTTCCCGGCGCCTTTGGCATGGGCCTGTACAAGGGGAGGGATCGACTGTTTTACATCAATGCCGGCGAGAAGGATTGGACCGATTCCGCGAAAACCGATCATTTCGGTTCATTGGCTCAATGGAAAAGAGTCGGAGAAGATTGGGAGTTGCTCCGCTTCGGCCAGTTCGGCGAAATCACGGGACCGCAAGGAATCGAGGGGAGCGACAACCCGAACGATCCGGTTTGGGCTCTCGGCATGGACCACCGCTCGGTCCTCGTGAACGTTTGCGACCGGGGAAAATGGACGACTTATCGTTTACCGAAAACCTCGCACTCCTATGACGGAACGCACGGCCTTTGCCTGGAACAACCTCGAATTCGCGACATCGGCCGTCAAGATCTCCTGATGAGCACGCACGGTTCACTCTGGAGTTTTCCGCGAAATTTTTCACCGAATAACGCTTCCGGCATCAAGCCGCTGAGTTCCGTCCTGAAGTTGATTCGGGATTATTGTCGCTGGAACGATCGAGTCGTGTTTGCCTGCAACGACACGGCGGCCTGGCCGTTGTATTCGACTCTGCGAGTCGACAATCGTCCGTTTCCGGCGGGAACGTCGCAGTCGAATCTCTGGTTCGTTTCGCCGGAAGATTTGGAGCGGTTCGGTCCCGCTTTCGGTCAGGGAGCCGTTTGGCTCAACGATTCCGTGAAAGCGGGAAAGCCGTCCGATCCCTTTATTTTCGATAGTTTTCGATACCGATCCCTGCATTTGAAACACGATGCAGCCGAATCGGTGCGATTCACGTTGGAAGTCGACAAGGAAGGAACCGGAAATTGGACGCCGCTCCGCGAAATCGACGTCGCTCCGAAGCAGTATGGCTGGATCGGCTTCAAACCCGAGGAAAAAGGGGCTTGGCTCCGATTGTCCGCGAATGGGGCCATCGACCACGCCGTCGCCGTTTTCCAATACCGTGCCGAAGATCGACGCACGAAACAACCCTTGCCGACTTTCGAGGGACTCGCCAAGGTTTCCGACAAGAGGGCGAGCGGTGGCATTCTCTATGCGGACAAGATCGCCCGCCGGACGCTCTGGTTCCTGCCGAACGAAGCGACCGATGAGAAAGGGCAATACGTTTTGGACGAGAATCTCCGGTTGCGTCCCGATCCGGACAATCCGGAATACGGCTGGTTTTGTCGGGCGGCGGCGATCAATGAAAACGTTTTGCAGACAGACAGTGCTTCCGTGATCTATGAAGAAAACGGCAAACGATATCGATTACCGAAAAGCGACTTGACCGGCGATGCGACAACGGATTTGTCCAAGGTCAACGGTCCTTGGGACACGACGGGGCTCCTTGGACCGGAACGGTCGGCGAGGGAAATCGTCCATGGTCGGGATTTGTTGAACGCTCACGGAACCTTTTACGAACTGCCGACGCCGACGGCGGGCGGGATTTCGAAAATCCGTCCGATTACGACGCACAATCGGCGGATCAAGGATTTCGCTTCGTACCGAGGCTTGCTCGTGATGAGCGGCGTTGCGATGGACCGTTCGGAAAACGACCCGCACATCGTCCGTTCCGAGGACGGCAAATGCGCTCTCTGGGTCGGTGTGATCGACGACCTCTGGTCTTTCGGCAAGCCGCGCGGGATCGGCGGACCGTGGTATCGGCAATCGGTCAAGGCACGCGAAGCGTCCGATCCGTATCTGATGTCGGGATACGATCAAAAGACGTTGTACCTTTCACACGCCGACTCGCAGCCGGTCGATGTTCGCGTCGAAATCGACTTGACCGGCAGCGGCGACTGGGGTGTTTACGACCGTTTCACCGTGGTCTCCGGGGAGCAGTTCGAGCACCGTTTTCCGGAATCGTTCGGAGCCTATTGGATTCGTTTCGTTCCGGAACGAGATGTCAAGGAACTCTCCACGATCCTTCAGTATGAATGAAAATATTTGAGCAATCGCCGATTTTCCATACGCCAATGTTCCCGCCTTGCCGGAACTGTCGCGGCGACTCCCGCCGGGCGGCGTTCAAATTCTTTGCCCCGAATCGGTTAAGTCGGCCTCCCTTTCCACTCCGCACCCCGCCGGAGCGGAATTCGGTGCCGAACGGGCGTCTGCATTTCTCCTCGTTTAGGGCAATTCGCAAAGAACGCGGAAGGAATACCGTCGATCGCCGTCGAAGAAAAGAGTTGAGTCACATCTTCAAGGTTTACGGACCACTGGAAAAGCAGCGGAAGCGCCCCCGACTCATTGGTGTCCCAACGTTTTTGATTAAAAACGTCGCAACATTTTAATTTATATTGATTTAAGTAAAATATCGACCTGTATCGATTTCAATTTGAAATCCCGAAAATCGGGCTTTTTCAACGAAAGGCAGGTCAATGAACCAAGGAAAATTCGTGTTCTCGCAGATCATGGATCGCATGCCGTGGCGACGATTTCAAACCTGCGTGGATCGTTATCGCGGGGATTACAACGTTCAGACTTTCAAATGTACCGATTACTTTCGCGTCATGGCTTTCGCCCAGTTGACTTATCGTGAAAGCCTTCGCGACATCGTCGCCTGCCTGAATGCCGTTCCCGGAAAACTTTATCACATGGGTATTCGTTCCGGTATTTCGCGAAACAATTTATCCGACGCAACCAAACAACGTGACTGGAGGATATTCGCCGACTTCGCTCAAATTTTGATCGAACAAGCCCGAGAACTTTATCAAAACGATTCGGCTCCGGTCAACATCAACGCGACCGTTTACGCCTTGGATGCTTCGACGATCAATTTGTGTTTGTCATTGTTTTCGTGGGCTCCTTTTCGCAAAAGAAAAGTCGCCGTCAAACTTCATACTTTACTGAACATTAAAGGAGACATACCCGAGTTCATCCACATTTCAGACGGTAAAACGCACGATGTAAACGTTTTGGATCATCTGATCTTTCAGCCCGGAGCGTTCTACGTCATGGATCGTGGCCACCTTGATTTCGAACGACTGTACGAAATCCATCAGGCAAGAGCGTTCTTTGTCACCCGTGCTAAAAAGAACACGAAGATGACCAGACGTCTTTCCCATCTCGTCGACGAGTGTTCAATGCGACCAAACCGTTGTGCTGACCAATAATGATTCCTTTGCAACTTATCCGGAACCGTCGCCGGGCCGCATCCGTATCCCTTGATGGTCCGCGAATTCCAGAGTATCATCGGCGAGGAAGCCCGGCGGCAACTGCTCGAACAGAGCGGAAGCCTTCCCGATTGCGTCATCGCGGCGGTCGGCGGCGGGAGCAACGCCATGGGAATGTTTTACCGGTTTCTCGACGATTCCGTTGCGATGATCGGCATCGAAGCGGCGGGACACGGTCTCGAAACGGGCGAACATGCGGCATCGCTGAACTGCGGCAAGCTCGGCGTCCTCCACGGCGCGAAGTCGATGCTGCTCCAGGACGAGCACGGTCAGGTTCACGAAGCGTATTCGATTTCGGCAGGACTCGATTGTCCCGGCGTCGGTCCCGAACACGCCATGTTACATAAATCGGGACGAGTTCGTTATGAAACGATAACCGACCGCGAAACACTCGAAGCGTTCCGAACGCTCTGCCGTCTTGAAGGAATCATTCCGGCTCTGGAAAGTTCCCATGCGTTGGCCCAGTGTTTTTGTGAACGGCAGTTTAAAAGTGCAGCGCGCGGAAGAGTGACTTCGGCAGTCTAA
>JBEBTM010000313.1:0-5678 GCA_040393745.1 Thermogutta terrifontis
TCCGAAGGAAATCCAGGCGATTCCCCCCGGTTTCAGGCTCCCGGCCATGAGCCGCAGAATTTCCTCGGGATCGCCGAAATGCTCGAAGGCGTCGACCGACGTGACAATATCGGCAGGCGTTTGCGCGGTGGAAAGGAATTCGCAGCGATTCGCGACGCCGCAACGACCGGCCAGACTGCGACCTTGCTCATGAAGTTCGGCCCGGATTTCCAATCCCACGGCACGCTCCGCACCGCGCAGCGCCAGTTCAACCACGTCCCGCCCGCCGCCGCAACCGAAGTCGGCCACGGTTTTACCCCGGATTTCCTCGCAAAATTCGTTGCCGAAAAAATCGTGTAATCGATACGGATAATTTTCGGCGGGCGAAACGTCGAAATCATCGGGCGAACGATTCTCGGGCGGAGCGGTTTCGGATCGGTCATCCGGTGAAAAACGGTTAAGTAAGGTCAGTCCGATTTTTCCGCCGATGAATCCCATGGTTCCACGTCTGACAAGGTTGTTAAGAAGAGGCTCTCCGAAGTGGGAGAAAGCTTCAATGTCACCCGGCCCATGATAGTCGATCCAAGCCGGTTCTTCAAGGGAATGAACCGTAGCATGCTTGTTTTTCGCCGTGTTTCGGGGTATACTTCGTGCCATATCGAGATTGGCAATAGCGAAAACCGGAAAATCCGTGCAATGAGTAACAACGAAAAACAAGCCTGGTTGGCCGTTCCGGTCTGTTGGGTCGCATTGGGATTTGCTCTGAATCAACTGTTGGGCACGAAAGTTTTTTTTGTGCGGGACTTCCTGATTTTCCTGCTCGGTTGCTATTTCATACTCTTTCTCGGCCGGAATCTCATCGACCGTTTTTCAGGCGGACCGCGGCTTTCGGCGGATTCGGAACGTCACCGTTCGGACCGTTGCACGGCTTTGACGTTGAAAACCCTGGCGATTCTCGCGGCCGTCGGACTGATCATTTTCATCCGTTTTTATCCCACGGCCAAGGTTACGTTATCGAAAATCCAAATCGTTTTCGTGGCGTTATCGCTTTGGCTTGCATTTCACAGCATTTATTCGTTCCTGCTGGCCCTGTCGCTGGGTCGGCAGCGACGGATTGAAAGTGAAAGAGCGAAAGAGTGAAACTGCGTCCTTCGAATCTCGTTAAATTCCTGCAAACGGTCCGGCAGCCGATTTATATTCTGGACGCTTCATCCACGTTGCTGTTCTGTAACCGTGCTCTGGAAGATTGGACGGGTTGCGAGGCGGATAAGCTCCTGGGTTTGAAGTTTCGGTATCACGGTCCGGCCACGCGGCATAAGCACGAAATCATCGCCGCCTCGCTGGCTCCACCGCCCGAAGTTTTCAAGGGCGAACCTCGGCGGCAGTTACTCATAATCGACCATATTACATCGCAAAGTCGGCGAAATGCCCGATTTCTGCCGTTGACGCCGCAGGGGGTGCTGGTCCTTGTCGAAGAGTCCGAGGCGGGTTCTTCGGCTCCTGCGTCGCCTCCGGACGACTCGGCGGAACGACAGGAAGCGGCCGAGCTTCATCAAATCCTGCTTTCGCTCCGACGACGCCAGGCGGGGAGATACCGTTGGGACCGGATGATCGGTTCCTCACCGGTGATGCAACGGATTCGGCGGCTGGCCCGACTGGCCGTGGAATCATCGGCCTCGGTCCTGATTGTCGGCGGAGAAGGAACCGGTAAGGAACACCTTGCAACGGCGATTCATGTCGGCCAGTCCGCCGAACCGCCCGGGGCTTTGGTGCCCGTCGATTGCCGAGTCCTCGATCAGGAATTGATTTCCTCAACCATCATCGCTTTCCGAAAGCGGTTTCAAAAAGAGGAAAGTCCACGGCGGCATACGCTTCTGCTCCAAGGTGCCGATTGCCTGCCCGCCCCGTTGTTGCCGATGATCGTCGAATTTCACACGGCCAATCTGCCTCGGCTGCGTATGATCGCAACTTCGACTTTGCCGCCGAGCCGTTGGACGAATCATCCGACACTGCCCGTATTGCTCGGAACGATCCTGATCGAGCTTCCGCCGCTTCGGGATCGATTGGACGATTTACCGCTTTTGGCCCAGATGTTTTTGGAAGACGCCAACGCGAACGCCGCAACCCAGCGGGCCGGATTCAGTTCCGGCGCTTTGGATCTCCTGGCCGGCTATTCCTGGCCGGGCAACATCGGGGAGTTGGAGCAGATCGTCACCGAAGCTCACGGCAAAGGAACAACGTCGCTGGTCGGTTCGATGGAATTGCCAGAACGGTTGCGGCACGTTTTCGATGCGGCGTCAAGTATTCCGGGCGATGATCCGCCGATCCAGCTTGAAGAGTTTTTGCAGAAAATCGAACGGGAATTGATCCAACGAGCCCTGGATCGGGCTTCGGGCAATAAATCCAAGGCGGCCGAACTCTTGGGAATTTCCCGCCCCCGGCTTTACCGCCGCATGGAATTGTTCGGTTTGGTCGATACGGAAACAGATTAGATTGACGATTACAAAAAACACCGGCCCCAAACGTCGGCGAAGAGGCGGAAGGCTAATCCGTTCTCATTCCTCCAAGGATGCTTGAGGCTGGTATCGTCGCGACTGCCGGCCCGCTTCGCCGGAATTTCGTTCGAACCATTTTTTCCAGCGATCCACGCGTACCTTTGTGAGTCTTGCATCGCCGGGACGGTAGGAATCAACGATATCTTCGGTGACATCCCGGCCGACAATTCGGGGCAGTGCGTCCAAGGCTTCGCTACGGACGCTGCCGTTGGAATCGTCAAGCAGTTCGATGAGCGCCGCCGTGAAAACGGGCGATCCCGTGTCGCCGATTCGTTTCGCGGCGTGCTGCCGAACCTTGGCTTCCTTGTTCCGTGCCAAGCGGCGTAAGGAATCTTCGCCGGCCCCGATTCCCAGGAGAAACTGCACGCCTGCCATGTCCGCCTGGAGATAGGGGTCCATATCGAAAAGGAGCGGGTCCAACCCCTTGCGGATTTCGTCCCGCCCCCGACTTCGATCCCGGGACGAAATATCCGGCAGGAGGATCAGCATCGCTTCAAGTGCGGCCCGGACGACGGCTCGATTCTCGTCATGCAATGCCTCGGCCAACCGCGTGAGATCCCCGACATCACCCGATTCCCCGAGCAGGAAACAGGCTTGTCGCCTGAGATCGGCCGAAGGATGTTCGAGAAGTTCTCGCGAGACAAGGATCGCCGACTTTTCGTCCGCGTTTTTCAGCGTTTCCAACAAAGGCCGAAGGACAAGCGAGTCCGTCTCATCCCGACAGAAATCCCGAATTCGGCTCGCCGTAAAAGCGTTCGACGTTCGATTCCGACTCCATCGGGCCAATTCCGCAGCCGTTTGCCGACGGTCGGCGTTGTTGTTCGTATCCAACCGAACGATCCGTTCAAACCAGGGATCGACTGAAGCCAAAACGGAGTCCAGCGATGCGGGAATATTCCGGGATTCCTCCTCGTAAAGATGGTTGAGCAGCGGTGACAGTTGGTCGCCCAGGAGCAATAAACGGTCTTCGAGCGGTTGCCGTTCCCGGTAAGAACGGCCCGCGCGGTTCCAGTCGTCCAAAAGCCGCCGGATTTCGGGCAATTTTTTACGGTCGAATTCCACGGTCGTACGTTTTGCCGATTTATCATCCGAAAAAACTGCCGTCGATTCGATCTGGCCGTCCAGGATACGAGTGTCTCGCGACTGCGATTGCAGGAAGCCTTGGAATTTCGCAACGAGATCACGGTGTTCCTCGGCCATTTTATCCGGCATGGCCCCGACGTTGTAATATCGAGCCGATTCGAAATATTCCGAAAGCAGGGCCGCAGCACGGATTCGAGTCGCCTGCACCGGACTCTTCAAGGCTTCGAGCATCAGTGGCCCGCCTTCCTCGATAGGCCAGTCCGCGACGGCTTCAAGGGCTTCCTTTTGAACCCGGTCGTTCCCCGTGGTGAGATATTGTTTCGCTTTTTGATAGCTCTGCGGCGTTCGTCGTTCGGCAATCGCCTTGGCGACTTCGATACGGACCTGCCAAGCCGGATCGTCCGACAAGCGAAACACATCGTCGTAACAGCCGAGCTTCCGGAGCGTTTCGACCGCCTTGGCTCGGTTGAGCGGGGCGGTGTCCGTGAGTTTTTCTTTGACCAACGGTACGGCTTCCCGGCAGCCCATTTCCGCCAGGGCGTCCATTGCGGCATTGCGGACCGTCGTAACTTGGTGTAAATCGGTCTTGGCCAGATCCAGTAGTTTCGGTTCCTTCCATTTTCCCATGAGCAATAGCATCTCGGCACGAATTTCCGGTGCAGTTTCCCGAACGGCATATTCCATAAGACGATCCGGTAACTTGACCTTCGGACCGGTCGGATCGAACACGGCATCAGGCGGCGTTTGGCGACGCCAAAGTTTTGCCGTGGCGAGACGGTTATCATAATTCTTCGCGGAAAACGGTTCCAGAAAACAGCGGTGCTCCCAAGGAGCGATTCGAATAGCCAGAGCGACGAGGATCTCCTCCCAGATTTTGGGCAGCACGACGGTTTGCACAACGGATTCTTCCCGCTGAGGATGCCGTTTTTCCATTTCGCGTTCCTTGGCCGAATCGAGCAGCGAAAGCAGATCATCGACTTCCACGGCGTCCATTGTCCCCAGCGTTTCCACGGCGGCGCAACGAAGATAAACGCTCAGTTCCTCGTTTTCCACGACGCGCATCAAATATTGCTTCACACGGGAATCACCTGAACGCCCGAGTAAAATGGCCGCGTTGGCCCGCAAAATCCGGTAGTTTTTTCCGATGTATTTTTTCGAAATGAGAAACTCATCCGCGGGCAATCGGGGGAGGCCGTCCATGCGTTCGATCTCCGTGTGAAACCACCGCCAAGTGGAAACCAGCCCGGTCGAATAATCGTACAGATTTTTCTGCTGCTTCTGTCGGTCCCGGTCGGACATGTTCAACCGAAGGATGTTGTTCATCTTTTTCAGTTGCGCCTGGTCTCGATCCCCCGAGGGGTTTTTCATGCCGTTCTCTTCCCAGCGTCGCAATTCGATATTGGGTGCCCAAAGATCTTTGATGAGAATGGCTTCTTGCTCGTCCCAAGCCAACGGCTTGCGTTCTTCTTCAACGTCCAGGGCAAGTCCGAGGGCGTCTTCCGATTCCTCACGGGGAATCGTCCGAGCCGGTAGCGAAGGGGGGCCGAACGGTAAGGTTTCCGCGTTCGGCGAGGCGGGCCGAATGATAGAAAGGAAGGGATCGTCATCCCGGCATTGGATGGCCAAAGCGGTATCAAGAAAGGGATCGCGAGAGGACAGTGGCGGTTCAATCGTCCGCGTATCTTCTGAAAGAAAAACGTCGTTCCGCTCACTCGACGCGAGGGGCTGCGGAATCCCGCGTCCCTGGAGCGGCAGGTACGAACACCCAGCGGCGAGCACGGAAAGTGCCAAGAGAATCGCTGAAAACGAGAAGTATTTTCGGGTATCCATTCCCATCAAAAAAAATTTTCCGGCAGATTCCATTCCGCCGTTCTACCGCCGGCGGTCAGACGCCGCTGAGGATGCTATCCATGGTCGCCCCGAATTTTCGAAGTTCGTCCCGGATAATCGCAAGGTTGACTTTAAGCATGTTTTCCGCCGGCGCTGCAGTTGGTCGGCTTGATACCGTACTCGACGAACTCGAAGAGGAGCTCGCAACCGGCTGACGGGAGCTACCAATGG
>JBEBTM010000314.1:0-5669 GCA_040393745.1 Thermogutta terrifontis
CGACAAGCGTAAATGCGTATCTAGCCCCCCCCCCCCCATCTTAACGTGAATTTGCTCATAAAACGATCTCCTTTTAATAAAACGAACATTTTTTGGGAATCTCCCAAAAACGAAAAAGTTTAAACACTGTCATTTGACGGCTTGTCGGCCCCCTACAAATATTGAGGAACAGAAAGCACCTGAACAAGTCCGATACGGCGCCACAATTTCGGCAAAAAAACAGTACCATTTTTCATTATCGTTGAAAAAGTGCCGAGATGCAAGACCAATCCGAAAAAAGCCAAGGAAAAAGCCAAAAAAACATTTCAATATGTTACCGCACACCCACTGCTTATTCGACGATGTCACCAAGGAGCATAATCTTGCCGAACCAAACCTTCGTACCTTGAAACTTCGGTTCAGCCAGCTCCTTTTCGGGGTCACTGAGGCGAAATGCCACAGGTTGGCGGCTCGGTTGATCGGGATGCACTTCAACGGAGATGGTATGAATTTCGGTCGGATCGAGACCATCGGCCAGCCAAAGCGTCGCCAAGCGATGATATGTGCAGTACGAATCAAACCGGGGAATCGGCTTTTCGTTCCGTTGGTCGTCGACCGTCACGACGACCTGCCCTCCGTCCGGGCCGAGGAGGTCGTAAATCTTGGCCTGCGAACCCTTGAATCGGAACGTCAACCGACTGCCGGGCGTCTCACTGTACCAAATGGAGCCCAGTCGACCACCGAACGATTTTTGCAGGTGGTCGGCAGCGTCCAAATGTTTCCAGTCACCATGAAGCATGGGTTCGGTAATGGGGACCAGCTTGGCCGATTCCCAGTTGTCGTCGACGAAATGATGGTCAAGCTTGGCAACGTGATCCACCGAGGGAAAATCGGCCGCCTTTGCACGCCGAAAAAACTCCTTCACGGAAGCGGCGTAGATTTCGTGTCCGGCATCCAAGGGGTGGACACTGTCGTGAGAGAAAAGCACCACGCCTTCCGGGGCCGACTCGCCTTTGAAAAGCAGCTTGCCGGCCTTCTCCATGTTCAAAACGGGTACGGCAAAATTGACGGATGGAATGCCGTAAAATTCCGCCAGTTGCTCCATGGCCGCCATGGAACGGTTGCATCTTCCCTCACGCGGCGGACCGGCAAGGGCCTCGGAAATCGTGTACACGAAAACAATGTCGGTTTTCGGGTCGGCACGCCAGGTCTGCCGAACGATGCCTTCCATGCCACGCCAGATATTCTCCGGCGAGGCACCGCCGTCATTGACCGCAAATTCCACAAACAGCAGGTCCGGCTTGTGTCGTAAAACATCGTGTTCCAGTCGAAATACGCCCAGATCGCTGCCGGTGCCTCCAATGGCGGCGTTGACTTCCTTGACCGTCGCTTTCGGCCAGGTTTTCTTGAGCCAGGTGATCGTCTTGGGACGCCAACCGTTGGCCGCCGTGATCGAGCCGCCGAGATAGGCGACGGTCACTTCTTCTTCGGCGTCCAGTTTCCACAGGGTTCGGCCGAT
Source organism: Thermogutta terrifontis (assembly GCA_040393745.1). Taxonomy (GTDB): domain Bacteria; phylum Planctomycetota; class Planctomycetia; order Pirellulales; family Thermoguttaceae; genus WRKP01. The sequence continues at coordinate 1,499 of JBEBTM010000314.1, forward strand.
GCCGTCACGCAGGCGGAACTCGTCAAGGAAGAACTCACCGAGAACCGGTGTCTCCGCGGCCGTGAGAAGGGAAGAGCACAGGAAGAGCCAAACCGGGACAAGAATGCCGTAGAATCGCATCAAAGGGACTCTGTAAAAAAGTTACAAAAAGCGCACCCGCCTCGAACGCCGGCGAGGTGGGTGCGTCGAATGAAATCGTTGCCGTACTAAAATTCCAGCGTGAACGGGACGACTTTGTTCGCGGCGTCGTAACATTCGATTTGCAGGTGTTCGGGCCAAACATCCGGTTGGGCTTTGATCACGATTTCCACGTTGCCGTCCCGCTCGATCGTCGCCAATTCCAGTCGCTTTTTATTGTTCAAATATTCAACCACGTCGTCGGCCAGGATCACCCGGATTTTTGCGATGTTCGGCTTTTGCGACGCGAGAACGAGAGCCCGGAAAACGTCCAGGGCCATGCTTTCCGGGGACTTGACCACGCCGCCGCCATGGCAGCAGGGGCATTCCTGATACACGCTCCGTTTGAGCGATGGCCGAACGCGCTGCCGAGTCATTTCGATCAAACCGAAGGGGCTCGTCCGCAGGATTTTCGTGCGAGCCCGGTCCCGCTTGATCGCGTCGCGGAGCGTGCGTTCCACGTTTCGGCGGTGGGATTCCTTCTTCATGTCGATGAAGTCGTTCACGATCACGCCGCCGAGATCCCGGAGCCGAATCTGCCGGGCGATTTCCTTTGCGGCGATCAAATTCATCTGGTAGGCGGTTTCCTCGGCGTTGTCCTCGGTCCGGAAACTGCCGCTGTTCACGTCAATGGCCACGAGCGCTTCGGTTTGGTCGATGACCAGCGAGCCGCCGCCTTTGAGCGGCACCCGGCGGTGGTTCATTCTCGCAATTTCCTTGTCGATTCCGTATTTGTGGAAGATCGGTTCTTTACCGTCGTACAATTCGAGCCGGTCGACATGTCGGGGCATGACGAAACTCAGGAATTCCTTGGCCCGCTCATAAGCGCTTTCCTCATCGATGACGATGGTATCGATTTCCGAGCTGAAAATGTCCCGGATCGTCCGAATGATCATGTCGCTCTCTTCGTAGATGTCGATCGGGGCCGGCATCTTTTGGATTCGCTTGACGATGACCTTCCAGAGCCGCATCAAATAGGCCAGGTCGCGGGACAATTCCCGCTGGGTGCGGTCGGAACCGGCGGTCCGGACGATGAACCCGAGTCCCTTGGGCGGCCGGAGTTCGTTCATCATGTCCCGGAGCCTGCGGCGCACGACCTCGTCTTCGATCTTGCGCGAAACGCCGACCCGACCCAGCGAGGGCATGAGAACCAGATATCGGCCCGGTATGCTGATATACGTCGACAGCGTGGGGCCCTTGTTGCCGATGCCTTCCTTGATCACTTGGACGAGGACCTCGTCGCCTCGCTTGAAGACTTCCTGGATCGGCGGCTTGAACCGGGGACGATTGTAGCCGAAACTGTCTTCGTTATTTCGGTTGTTCTGCAACCCCCGTGCGGCGATTTCCTTGCGTTCACGTTCTTCCCAGCCGGGAACCTGCTTGAAATAGCAGGGTTCCACGTCGCTGATGTGGAGGAATCCGTTCCGGCCCACGCCAAAATCGACGAAGGCGGCCTGGATGCTCGGTTCGAGGTTGACGATCACCCCTTTGTAGATGTTTCCGACGTGATTGTCCTGGGTGGTTCGTTCGACGTAAAGTTCTTCGAGGACTCCGTTTTCAGCCACGGCGATCCGGCACTCCTCGGGCTGCCGGACGTTGATAAGCATTTCCTGTTTCATTCGGCGTCGTTCCTTAAACGGCGGGAATGCGTGTACGTTCCACTCTTTCCGGCGGATCATCCGTCAAGCGGCAGCAAATCCTCCGGGGGAAGACTGTGCGAAAAAGCTCTTGCTCGAAATTCAATACATGCAAAATCTCGCGGATTCCTGCTTCGGGGCCGTCTTGGGATTTCAACTCCACGGTCAAGCGTCCCGTCCGTTTGGCAAATTGAAGATCGAGAACGGCCTGCCGGACATCCACGGTTTTGCCGTTCGATTTCTCGACGACAATGGACGACTCCGGTCGGAAAGCTGCAAGACGAGCATCGAGTTCATCCCGAAAATCTTCGGGGACGGTGATCTCGAAAATCGACGAATACAGCCGGGCTTTCTTTTCTCCTTCCGCAAGCCATCGGGCCGAAAGAAAGGCGATTCCGTCGATCGAATGATCGTTCAGTTTGGCAAGCAGTTCGGCAAGAGCACCGTCCGCGTCGACCACGGGGGCCGGCTCGGTCAGTTCCAGTTCGAGAACTTCATCGAATCCTTCGATTCCCAAGGCCAGTGCGGAGGGAAAACTCATCCGGATCTTCGGATGATAACCGCCGCTCATCGCCAAGGGAAGTCGGGCCCGTCGTAATAGCGACTCGAAGAATCGCAGCAAATCCTTGTGACCAATGTATTTGAGGTTTCCCGATTTACTAAAGCGTATGCGTACACGTTGTCGAACCATCGGTTCGAACAAGTTTCGACGTCGCCGTAATGACGCCGAAACCTTCCTTCTGATAAAAAAAATGTGTTTGTTTGGCCACACAGAACAAGGCCGCTCCCGATTTTGATCGGAGCTATCCGTCCTTGTCCGTTTTACGATAGTCGATATTCTATATCCGGGCGAAATCGACCGGAGATATTCGGTTACGAACGCTCAAAACCGCCGGTTTTTCAGGATTACGACGACATGGAGACGTTTTGAGAAAAAAGTAGCTCTCGGGAGTATAACGTAAAACGGGCATTATGCAAGATGGAGTGAAAAAATCAAAAAGAGAGTGTCGTAAAATATTACGGGGCATCGAGCGACGACCGGAAGGGAGACGTATTTGCCGCACTGGCGGAAAATCAATCCCGCCCCCTCACGCGAAAACGACTTTTTGTTTGACGAGCCTGTAGCCCCGGATAACGGATATGTGATAGAATGGAACCGCGGGCGTTGTTGATTTCCTCTCAACGAAAATAATGCCGTGGCCCCTTCCCCGAGAACGGTTTGTCCGCGTTTTTTCAATCTCTCAAGGGAGCGTGCGTACTTGTCCGATGAGACGGAAAACCCCATCGGTCCGGGTCATCGTCGCTTTGCTTACGGAAAACGAAAATCTTTACCTTTCAGTCAAAATGAAACCGCACCCTATTTTATTAGTGTTGTTAGCGATGTCGTTCAGTTCATATCTGCCCGCGCAAAGCCAGGAAATACGCGTGTTTTCTCACCGAGGCGGGCGGATGGAGCACGACGAAAATACCCTTCAAGCCTTTAAGGCAAGTTTTGAGGCCGGCTATCATGGTTTCGAAACCGATGTGCGAATGACAAAGGACGGTGAATTGGTGATCATGCACGACAGTACGCTTGAGCGTACGACCAACGGGAAAGGAAAAGTCGAGGAGCGAACCGCTGACGAATTACGGCAACTGAAGACGAAAAAAGGAAACGACATCCTTTTCCTGAATGAGTTACTGGATTTTCTTCGAGACAAGCCGGGCTTATACGTCGAATTTGAAATGAAAACCGATCCGTCGCTCTATCCGGAAGACCGTCTGATCAAATATTGCGACCAACTTTACAGGGCCGTCACGGAAAGGCGACCCGCCGATGCCGTCTACCTGTTCACTTCTTTCGATGATCGGGGATTGCGTTACCTGCAATCGAAATACCCGGAAGCCGATTTGCTCATGATCACGGGCAAACCTTGCAATGATGAGACGATAGCATTGTGCAAGTCGCTGGGTATCAAGCGATTGGGAGCGACCATGAACGGAACAAGTCGGGAAAGCGTCCAAAAAGCTCACAAAGAAGGATTGATCGTCAGCCTGTGGCCGGGACTTACCGTCGATGATTTTATGCTGGGAGCCTATCTGGGATGCGATTACATGTGCACCGACATTCCGGTTTCATTGAAAAAATGGATTACAGAAAAAACGCCCTGGCTCAAGGTAAAATATTAACGGGCGCTTCGCCGCATCGACCCTGACAAGTATCGAACATTTTACGAAAGGGGCATTTCAACCATGTCATCAAGACGCGATTTTTTACGTGCGACAACCTTGGCCGGCTTGGCCGGATCTCTCGGAGCCGCTCTCGCGACGTCGTCGACATTCGCCGCTGAAAAAAAGGAGCGTTTCAGGCCGATCAA
>JBEBTM010000315.1:0-5658 GCA_040393745.1 Thermogutta terrifontis
CAGTCATGAAAACAAAAACCGGTGACACTCATGGAAATCAAACTCGATTATCACAGCAGCGAACCGCTTTGCCAGCAGGCGGTGCTTCAAATCAAGCGACACCTGCTCACAGGCCGAATCAAACCGGGGGACAAGCTCCCATCAGTCCGGCAACTGGCGGAAGATCTGCAAATCAACCCGACCACGGCGAGTCGGATTTTCGCCCAGCTTGCAAAGGAAGGCGTCGTCGTGCAAAAACCGGGGCTCGGCGTTTTCGTAACGGATGGGCCGTGCCCGTTTTCGGATGAGTACATCGACGCCGACCTTTCCCGGCAGGCTGAAACTTTTCTCGTCGAAGGTTTGCGTTACGGCCTGAAATACAAGGAACTCGTGGCCGTTTTGAATCGCCGATACGAACAAATTCTCCAGGACCGCAAACATGAATCCCATTGAATTTCAGGACGTTTGCCACACCTTCGGCACCGGGACGGATAAGACCCTGGCTGTGGATCGGCTCAGTTTTTCCGTGCCGCAGGGTTCCGTCTTCGGCCTGTTAGGCGCGAACGGGGCCGGTAAAACCACATCAATTCGCATGATGATGGGGCACCTCCGCCCGGATGCGGGTACGGTTCGTATCCTGGGGCGTGATCCGATGGATCAGGACGAGTCGCTACGGAGACGTGTGGCGTACATTTCGGAAAACATGCAGCTTCCGCACTGGATGACCATTCCCGAGACGGCGAGGTTTTGCGCGCGAATTTACCCGGCCTGGAAACACGATCTCGTGGAAATTCTCGCGGATCGCTTTCATTTGAGTCTGAAAAAGCGTTACGACGAATTCTCCAAGGGTCAGCGGCGCGCGATGTGCATTCTTTTGGCGTTGTGCCAGAACGCCGACCTCTTGATTCTGGACGAGCCCGCTTCAGGCTTGGATACGATCGCCCGTCGGGATTTTTTGTCCAACATGCTCGAATTCGTCTGCGACGGCGAGCGAACCGTGCTGTTTTCGTCGCATATTTTAGGGGATATCGAGCGCGTCGTGGACAGTGTCGCGATGATGAAATCGGGGCGTCTGCTTCTGTCGGGGGAGCTCGATGAACTGAAGGAAGACGTCCGCAAGAATCTGGAAGACATGTTCGTCGATACCATCGGTCGGGATAACCAACAACAGTAAAAAAACATGAACCGAGTCATTTGTTTATTATCGCTGCGCGAATCCGCGATTTGGATTTTTCCTTTGTTGTGTTTCCTGTTCGCCTGGGTGCTGTTATCGACCGCGCCGTTGCGTTATTACGATCCTGCGCTCACGCTTTTCGGCGTCATTCTGGGCGGGCTGCTCGCCTTTCGAATTTTCCGGGACAGCCCCGGGGTGAGACCTTTTTTGTTCTCTCGCGCCTTTTCGCCGAGCCGGCTTTTCACGGTTCGGTGGCTCTTCGGCATGGGCGTTCTCGCGAGTGTTTGGCTTGTCGTTGCGATTTTGATCGGCTTGGGAATTCGGCAAAGCGTGCAAACGTCGCTCTTTGTAAACGGTTGGTATCCGATGATCCGCTTCATGGAGCTCCAGTGTCTGTTCGGGTTTATCACGGCATCGTTGCTCTTTTATCAGGGCACGGCGTTTTTTCTCACGCTGTATTACTTCGAGGGCCGGCGCCGTTTCAAAGGCTGGACGCGTGTGGGACGTATCCTGCTCACCGTATTTTCATCACTGTACGTTATCCTCGGCGCCGTGGGATTGGGCGCCGTTTTGATCACCACGGGCTTTTACGATAATTTCGACAACACGCTTCACCCGCTTACGCTCTCTTATGGAACGGTACCCACGCTGGTCGTCGTGTTTGCCGTACCCGCCCTGGTGCAAACGCTGCTCGTTCCATTTGCCGGAAGGTATTGCTACAAAAACCAGGAAATCGAATCGTGAGAGCAAATAAAGGATGGAAAAAATGAACGATAACATTGTGCCGAGTAAGGTACCGACCATGAAACCTGCCAAAAAACGTTTTCCCTGGGCCCTTCGGCTCACTTTGCTGGCCGTTGTGTCGCCACTTTTCGTCGTCCTCGCCTCTAGCGCTTGGGAGACGCGACATCACGGATTCGATCCGCTGGAATGCTTCGCGGGTCTTGTCATTCCGTTGGCGACATTGGCATACATTTTCATCAAAGGCCACTGGCGGCTCGGATTGGTGACCATGCTTTCGTGCTTTGTTTTATACGGCTTTTTCGGCAACAACGAAAACGAAAGGAACGACGATCAGGTAAAGATCGATCTGCGTTACCCGGGGCCGGTCGGTACCGAGGTTTATTGTAACGGCGTAAAAATCGGCGAAGTACCGATGGAAATCCGGGTCGGCGAGCTCAAAGCGAAGGTGCCCGTATGGACCGCTCCGCCCGAACAACGCTGGTACGTGGGCGGCGACGTACCGGTTTATACATGGATTCCCTGGGACCATTTCATTCGAACCCGGTACGACGCACGCGGAATCCTGGGAGATGCCGAGGAAATTCGGCGTTTCGACGCCCGGTCGGAATTCTGGTGGAGTTTCCGTTACAAAGGCAGTACGGCCATCGGTTGCAAGACGAATAACGACGTGAACTCGATGGATTTCGACCGGACATCCTTCGAAGCGTCCGGCGCCTTGTCTCTGTTTTTCCCGACGAGATATTTGCTCCACGACTTGTTGCTGGCGGAACTCCGGGCCGATTCGAAGGGCAGGAAAGAATGGAATCCGTCGCCGGAGTGGATCGACTTCACGGCCCATCGAGGACAACTTGTCGACCAGTTTTTCGAACAGCTCGCACCGGGCGTTCGGGAGATTAAATCCTATGATCCGCTCTTGAACGCCGTGGCCCGGAAGCGACACGGACTCTCTCAACCCGCGACGGTCGAAGAATGCGAGCGGCTCCTCAGGGATATTGTCGAAACGGAAAAAACTCAATCACGAAGCCGGTTTTCCACGGATCATATTTATGTTTATGGTTTAGATTCCAACAATACGGCCATTTTCGGCGAGAGTTACATATGCAGTGACGCGATCCTAGGCCGGGCGATTCGGCAGATGGGCGACGCCTGCCGGGAACCGCTGCTGCGATATTGTCGCGAGGAATTTGCGAAGGACGATGACTATTCCCCGGAGACTCATGCGCTGCTCGCCGTGCTCAAAGAATATCCGTTTCCGGAATTCTTCGACGAAATGGTCCGCTTTTACGCCATGCAATACAAGGGGTTCAGCACACTCACGGCCTTTGACGACCCCCGGGTGGTGCCGCTGGTGGCAACGTTTTTGCGGCAGGCTCCCCTGTTTCGTGATCTTTCCGAGGGTGCAAAATGCCAAGCTTTGCTAGTGGTCGACAACCCGCTGCTGGAGCCGCTGATCCGGGATTATTTCGCGCGGAATTTGCCGGAAATCCGCCGGGAAGAAAACGTCTCGGACCTTTTGCAAGTGTTCACGATCAACCGTCTGAATCCGGAAAAGACGCCGGACCGGGACGAACTGACCCGGTGGATCGGGAAGCTGCGTGTCAAGGGAACGGCGAAGGTTGCCGCACTGGAAATGTTGAAAACGCCGCCTGAAAGCGATCCCGACCGGATTGTGCTGCCGATTGTCAATGAGGATCGGGAGTTGCCGTGGTTTTCGTGGCAGGAACTTGTCCGGCGTGTGAAGGACGCGCCGGCGGACAAGGAATTTTCGTCCATCATCGCGGAGCTTTTGAATGACAGTGATCCGGAAGTCGTTCGCATGGCGATTTTTCAGCTCGCGCAAACCCAACGATTTTTGGACGAAGATGCCGATACGGAAATGGTATTTCGAAAGATTTGTCAAGAGAAAGGTTCGTGGTTGAACATTCTGGTCGGGATGAGCAATCAGTTCCATCTCTATTCAATGGAGACGTTTACGAACCACCGCAACGGGCGAGTAACCATTCAGCGGGCGTTTCAAGTGCCGGGCTCTTATGTTCTGGTTCGACAGGACAACACTTATCTTTCCGAGCAATCCCCGGGCACGACGATCCACCAGCGGATTCCCCGGTATTTCACGGACTTTTTTGCGGAACTGGAAAAGCCCGAGGAACGTTTGATGGCGGCGCCACTCCTGGTTTATGTGGCCGGACCGGAAGCGGCGGCGCTTTTGGAATCGTGGAAGGAAACGGATCACAAACGGCTGCGCGCGGCCGTGTTGTCGGCACAGGAATCGCACGCCGCCCGGGATGCGATCCGGCTGCATCACCGGGAACTTTTCGAGAAATTGCACGAAAACAAGATTACGCCGGACGACATTTTGCCCGCGGCAAGCGTTTTTGTCTGGGAGGGGAATGATTACGTGAAAAAGGCGGTGGAAGAAGCAACCCAAACGTCAACTGACCTTCACCTCCACGCTGACAATTAGGGCCGGTGGGTAGTATCAATTTGAGCATGCACAATATAATAAGCGGAATCTTTTATCTAGATTTCCGCTTGCTTCGAGGAAGTCCTCCGGTCAGTCCGAAATGTTCCACGCAGTGATGGTTTCCGCGTCGGTAACAATGAGCGTCAAGCGATTTTCGGTTTTTACCACGGCCATTCCCGAGAGATATTTTCCAAACGAAAACGTGTCGTACAGTGTTCCATCAAGTCCGAAAACGCGGATACTGCCGTCGGGCGCGGGAACCATCCAGGCTTTCCCGGCCGGTCCCGCGGTGTGCCAGTCGACCGAAAGAATCTGGTCGATCGGGTTACGGTATTCCCCGTTGGAAAGGGGATGGCTCCATTTCGGGCGACCCCGCGAATCGAAGACGGTGAAGACGATTTCCCCGCCTTCGTTGTCGGAAACGATTACGGCAATATCCGGACCCGGCGGAGTTTCTGTAATGCAAAACCAGAGTGCCTGGCGGTTCTCGGGCAGTTCGACAGAGCCTTGCCGCTTGCCTTGCATGTCGAATTTCAAGAGCCGGCCCCGTTCGTTCAGGACGCTCAACACCAAGAGGGTCGGACCGTTTTCGCTCGAAAAAGATCCGACTTGAAACGGGCCGGGCACATCCGCTTCGACCCATCGCTGCCCGCCGTCCGGCTCCATGACCCGGAGGGCGTCGCCGCCCGGAGTCATGGGGTCCATGACGATCGTCCCAAGAAGCAGCGCAGGCGGTTCGCCATCTTTTCGCTCGATAAACCGGAAATCCGTGACGACCTGTTTGAGCGTGATCGTTTCAAAACTCGTTTCCGCGTTTTTTTCAGTGGTCGTCGCCGGTTTGGGCGGCGGCGGAGAGAGCATGGTCAAGGGCTCCAGCTTTTCATTGTAAAGATGCACTACGGCGCCGCCGAGACCGGAAATGGCGACCAGGGATCCGCCGGTCCGGTCGGTTCCTGTTCGGATTTGCGAGATCGACTCGTCGTTGGAAAGCCCCTCGGGTTTCAGCGTTTTCAGGATTTTTCCGTCCGGGTCGATAACCGCGAGCGAGTTGCCGTCAAAGGGAACGAGAATTTTCGGCCCTTCGCCGCTCGAAAGCAATACGGTGGGCATGCCGGGATTCTTCATCGGGAGCGACCAGGATTTTTCGAGCGTGAACGAAGCCGGAACCGATTCGGGAGCCGGTTGCCGGACGGTCGACTCAGGCGGCTCGGGTTTTACGGCATAATAATCCCGTTCGACCATCATTTGCAAGGCGGCCTGGTGTTCCTCTTTGCAACGGCTGATGTAAGCAAGCTCC
>JBEBTM010000316.1:0-5658 GCA_040393745.1 Thermogutta terrifontis
CCGTTTCGCCCGCCTCAAAGCGGTGTCGCAAAAGCTGCGCGGCCTCGTCGTACATGGCCGTGATCCGACTCGGGACCAAGTGGTCTTCCATGCCCTTGGCGTAGTTGAGCAGCGAAAACACCAGGTACCGGTCCGCCGGGATTTCATCGCGTTTGACGAAACTCCGCATGAGCGTGAGTTCCCGTTCGTAAAGTTCGCACGCATCTTCAAGGCGACCCTGTCGCTGCAGGAGGGCGGCCCACTGCTGATAGGTCTGCCGGAGTTCACCCACGTAGAACAAATATTTATCACGAAAAACATCGTGCCGGAGTTCGTCCGCCGGGATGTTTTTCACCCCGGAATCCGAAGCGAACGGAAGCTTGTCGGCCGCTTCCCGTTCGTAGTATTCCTTTTCGAAACGTTTTTTCTCCAAGGCGTCCAGCAGGAACAGCCAAAGTTCGGCGGATCGGGAATACTCCCCATCGGCGGCGGAGTTTTCGTCGATCAAGCCGAAGAGAATTCCGCGAATCAAATGGAAGCCCGCGATTTTCATCGTGAAAAACAGGTAAACCGAATCCTGCGAATCCGTCTCGACACGGTGACGCCGGCAAAGGTCCAAACCGGCCTCGGCCACATCCAGGGCCGTATGGGTCCATCGCAACCGGTCGGCCTCGGGAAACTCTTCGGCATGGTCGATCAAAATCTCGGACAGGAAACTCAGCAGATGCGAATACGAGAGCAAAACGTCGAAGATGATCTGCTCGTTTCCCTCGGAATGGAGCATCAGGACATCGTCGATCGCCTTGTGATAGAACGCTACGGCATCGTCAACGCGACCCTGCCGGGCCAACAGTACGGCGAGCCGGTTGAGCGTTTCCCCCCACTGGAGCTTGGCCGCGTGGGTTTCGGCGTTGATGTCGTCCTCGTCGGCAACCTGGCGGAACAGGTTCAGGGCTTTGTGGAACCCCTTTTCAGCGAAAACCGCGTCGCCCTGTTCGTCCCGGCAAACGGCATCAAGAAGGTACGCCGAGGCAAGATCGCCTCGGTATTCGAGCCGGCCATCGTCGATGCTGTTCTCCAGGATCGTAATCAGCTTGGCGATCCAGTCGAACATTTTTTCCGTTTCGCCGCGTATCCGCAACAGTCCGACCATCTTCCGGTATGCGGTGAGGATGTTCGGCAGAATTTCGTCGTGCCCCGCCTCAAATCGAGCCGACAGCGCGGCGATGGCCTGCTCCTTGAGCATGACCGCCTGGTCCGTTTTGCCCTGCGCAACAAGCATGTTGGCGTGATTGAGCTGCACGATGCCGATGGAGTAGGGTATGAAGGTCCGGTCTTCGTCGGTTCCTGGCAGGATCTCCATGGCCCCGCGATACAGGGCGGCCGCCTCGTCGAACGCTTCCGAGGCTTCGTCAAAGCGTTTCAGGTCGGCAAGCATGTTGGCCCGGCACATCATCGTGTTCGCTTCACCGCTCTTGAGGATGAAATCCACGGGCGACTCGAGTTTGTCCCGACCATAAATCGTACCGTATGTCGCCAGGCAGCGGTCGTACTGCTCCAGGGCTTTTTGCGATTGGCCGGATTTTTCGTACAGCATGCCGTATTGCAGGTACAGCGTGGTGAGCATCATTTCCGCCTGGGCTTCGCCGTCTTCGATGAGCCGCTCGACAAGGGCGATGGCTTCCTGCAAACAGTCGAACGCCGGGGGCAGGTCGCCCGCCGCCTCGGAAAGCTTGGCCAGTTTGAGCAGCGATTGCATGAGAAGGGGGCGAAACTCGATATCGCCGTCGGCCAAACCTTCCCGGGCGAGCAACGTGGCTTTTCGGGCGTCGGGCAGCGCGTTTTCGACATCGCCGGTCTGAAGCTTGGACTCGGCCGAGGAAAGCAGCGTGGTCACCAAGGGCTGGCGGTATTCCGCTTCGCCGCTGCGGACCAACTGCTCCCAAATCATGGTCGCCTGCTCCTGCGCGGCAATGGCCGTGGAATGGGCTCCCAGCGGGTGGATGAGTAAATCGGCCTTGTTCATCAGCGCAATGGCCAATTCGTTGCGGGCCGTATGACCGCTCCCTTCGATGTGTTCGGACAGATAATGGATTGTTTCATTAAAGGCGACCAGCGCGGCTTCGTACTCTTCCGAAGCTCGCAGCACCGCGGCCCGAAAGAGCAGGCATCGGCCCACGGTGGGTTCGAATTCGGTTTGGCCCTCGGCGACCAGCGCGTGCGTGACCTTCAGGGCTTCGTCGACCCAGTCCACGGCCTTGTCAAGCTGGTCGGTTTCCAAGGCGTGATGAGCCGACTGCAAAAGGGCCTCGATCAATTCGGGTCGAAGCTGTTCCTGCCCCGATTCGACTTCACTGCGCAGCCGAACGACCGCCTCCTGGGGCGTTTCATCGGACGGCGTGCTGTCAAAAGGATCGAATGAGGACATGACGGTAAAAACTGAGGGTTAGGCTTTCGCCTGAAATTGTCCGACAAAAAAATGGTTTGACGGAAGCCTTATCTCTACTCTTTTTTCTCCTCCGTCGGCAGTTTGAACTGCTCGGGCCGCTCCTCGACCACTTTGCGGAGCCAGTCTTCCGAATAGCCGAAACCGGGAAGCTTGCCGTCCGGCGAGCGATGGTAGCCGTCGTTGAATTTCGTGAAAACCTGCGTGGCAAGCTCCTGCCACCGGCTCGCGACGCGTTCCGCCTGCATGACGCTGTAGTCGGTCAAATATCGTTGCGCAAGTTCCGCGTCGGTCTTCAAGAGTTCCATGGCCGTTTTATCCACCGCTTTTTGCATCGCATGGAACCGGCCTTCGAGTTCTTTCTGGACGGCGATGATCTCCGGGGAAATCGCGGCGTAATTCAGGTTCGCATAGTTGGACAGCAGATTGAACACCCACCAACCGTCATTCCAGGCGAACCGGTCGATCGAACCGCCGGAGAACGACCGGGGCACTTCCGTGATCCCGCAGTAGAGCGGGAAATAACAGGTCAAATACGTATCGTCCACGCCGTACCACAGCACGCCGCCCACGGGGTTCGGCAGATGAGCCCGAGACTGCGTCACAATCGAAAAGCCCGTTTGCTGCGTCGAAATGGGCCGCTCCCAGGCATATTCCGTGTCGTCGACCTTCCAGTACAGCGGTCGCCAGCGGCGCGGAAGTCCGTAGGGCCCCGCGTCGGCACCTTTGGTCATATCGAATTCCGTGCCTTCATAATGGTCCCGCATCAGGGCCATCACATCGGCCGTGGACAGTTTCTTGTCCGGCTTGATCGACCAGGGGTAAGGTTTCGCCCCTTCCACGCCACGGTGGTAATCCGGCGAAAAATGTTCCACTTCCTGTGACGGAGCCGCCCGACGGAACAGGCTCCAAACCCGGGCCTCGCAGACCCGCTTCGACTTGGCGTCGATCGCCCCGTAGGCTTCGTCGAACCGGAACGGCTTGCCGCTTTCGGGATTGTAAAGGCCTTTTTCCCGAGCGAAACTCACGATATTTTTCGAATAATAGCAGGAATCCCGATCCGGCACGGCGGGAATCTCACCGATGCGAGCTTGGTTTGCGTGGGCGGAAATTTCCCCATCGGGGACTTTCCGAGCCACCCAGATCGGGCCGCCATGCTGGTCTATCGGGCCGGGGCCGTTGCCGATGATTTCGAACACCCAGGCTTCGTCCTTGTCCGCCACGGAAATCGATTCGCCCATGTCGTTGTAGCCGTATTCCTCGACAAGCGAAACCATGACGTCCAAGGCTTCCCGGGCCGTCTTCGAACGCTGAAGTGCCAGCGTCATCAACAACGGATAATTGACAAGCCCCTGCGGATTGGCCAATTCTTCACGTCCGCCGAAGGTGGTTTCCGCGATGGCAACCTGGTACTCATTGATGCAACCCTGCCGGGTAAGCGGATAGCCGCCCCAGTCGGACGGGTCGCTGTCCCAAACGGCTCCGAGGACACGGTAGGTTCTGGCAACCTGCTTGATTCGCCCGGCGGGACGATCTTTCGTCGCGGGAATTTCGATGTAGGTTTCGTCGTCAAACTCCGCAGCGGGCATGATCTCCAATCGGGAGTAAAACCCGGCCGAATCCGCGGTGTAGGTAATCATCACCGAGCCGTCCTCCGAAGCCCCTTTGGTGACGAGCAAGTTCGTGCAAGCAGACGCGACGCCGGTGGTCAGAAAAAACGCAAGCAAAAGGGCAATTCGTTTCATTGGTATGGCACAATCAAAAAATGGTGAATATTGGCCGGAGAATTGTACCCGAAAACCCGCCGAATGTCAAAAACGATTCCCTGCGCCGGGTGACCCCGTTTTGCTATGGACATATTTCCCATCGAAAAGTATATTGCCCCGTAACGTTTAGCCAAGCGGCGCAGACGCCGGTGTCCGCCAACCTACCCGCCATGATCCCCTATCCGAACAACATCCGCCGTTCTGCCGACGCTTGGCCGACATCGATTCCGACACATCCGTCCCTGTCCACGCCTACGCCGCCAACGACAGCTCCGGCGCGGTCGACTCCGGCGACACAAATTACGTCAAGAACGCCGATTCTCGCCGACTTGGAAGCCGTGCTTTTTCTGGCCAAAGAACCGATGACCACCCGGCGGATTGCTCAAATCGCCGAGTTTACCGAAGGAACTCGGGTCCGCCCTTTACTTCGTGAACTGAACGAGCTTTACGATTCAGAGCAATCGGCCTTTCGAATCATTGAGGTTGCCGGCGGGTTCCAGCTTCGAACCCGATCTGAGTTCGCTCCTTGGCTCGTTCGGCTCCAGGAAGTTCCGGAAACGGTTCGCTTGAGCACGCCGGCCATGGAAACCTTGGCCGTGATCGCTTATCGACAACCGGTCATGCGCACGGAAATCGAGCGAATCCGAGGAGTCCATTGCGGCGATTTGATCCGGCAACTTTTGGACCGTGACCTGGTCCGGATCGTCGGACGGTCGGAAGAACTGGGGCGTCCAAGGCTTTACGGAACGACGAAAACCTTTCTGGAAGTCTTCGGACTGGGCCGCCTCCAGGATTTGCCCGACTTCCAGGAACTCAAACGACCTGAAACGGCGAAAGAGACCACCGGAGAAGCGGAAGAAATAAGCCAACGCTGAAAAAATCCTTGTTTTCTTGCTCTTCGGAATCAAGCGAAACAACTTTTCTGACGAAAAATGGAAAACTAGGGTGCCTATGCCTTTTTTTTCGTAAAAAAAGAGGCATAATGGGCGCCTGACTGGCTGAGTTACAGGATGTCCGACCAAGAGGTTGCCATCCATTTAATCCCCTGAATCACGAGGAGTGTTGCTGTGAAAACGACTTTGACTATTTCTTCTCGAACGACCGTTAAGCGTGAAAAGATGTCCTGGCGTTCGCTTGCTGATCGATACTCGCAGCGGCACGTTGGCTTGTTCGCCTCGTATGATGACGAAGACGAATCGGAAGAAGAAGAGGAAGGAGAGGACGAGGAGGAAGAGGAAGAATGGGACGACGAGTGGGACGACGAGGAAGAGGAATGGGATGAGGAGGACGAAGATTGGGACGAAGAGGACGAAGATTGGGATGATGAAGACGAAGAAGACGACTGGGAAGAAGTCGAAGACGATGATGAAGACGATTGGGAAGAGGAAGAAGAATAGGCTCCCAACGATGTTAACAAATTGCGGCCTGTGGTTGCGGAACTCGAACTGCGACCCATGGTCGCTGAAT
>JBEBTM010000317.1:0-5633 GCA_040393745.1 Thermogutta terrifontis
AAATAGCCGCCTCCCCAACCTCGACGTACCACCTCTCCGGCACCCCGATTCTGACCCGCCATAACACCTACACCGGTAACACGACCATTGCGGACGGTACGCTGAAAATCGGCGACGGCGGCAACTCGGGCAGCATCATCGGCAATGTCGCAAACAGCGGCACGCTCATTTTCGACCGTGATGGTACCGTAACCTATCCCGGTAAGATTACGGGAACCGGCAATGTGATTCAACAGGGCGGTAATTCCGGCAACGGCACAACGATTTTCACCGGCAACAGCGATTACACCGGTGGCACGGACATCGTTTCGGGTACGCTTCAACTCGGCAACGGCGGCACTTCCGGCAAAATCGTCGGCAACGTGACGAACGACGGCACCTTGGCCTTCAACCATTCGGACTCGTTTATCTTCTCCGGTACGGTTTCAGGGACGGGTGATTTCGTACAAAAAGGAACCGGCACGACGATTCTCACGGGAACCAACACGTACACCGGCGGCACCCTGATTTCCAGCGGTGCTTTGCAAATTGGCAACTGCGGCACGACGGGCAGCATCACCGGCGACGTGGTCAACAACAGCCAACTGATCTTCAGCCGCTCCGACGACTTGACGGGACCGAAAGCGTTCGGCGGCGTCATCTCCGGCACCGGCTCCGTGGTCAAGGACTGCACGAACGTTCTCGAACTCACGGCGGACAACACGTTCACCGGCGGCACGGAACTTCGGCGAGGCGGCCTGCTCATGACGAATGCTTCTTCCTTGGGAACTATGGGCACCGGCGACAGCATGTCCGGTCACGTTTGGTATTCCAACACAGGCAGCGATACCGCACGAACCTTCGAAGTATCCGCGACCGATCTCAACGGTGATCCTCTCGATCATATTGAAAATCATTTCCATGTACTCGCCGGATCGCAGAACAGCTTCCAGATCAACGACGATTTGAAGATTTCCGGCGTCACGAACAACAGTTCGCAGCAGAATCTCGGCGGAGCGTTTTACGTTGCAAACGCTTCCACACTGGATATCAACATCGGAAAAGCCGGTCAAAGCGACATCGATTTGGTCCTGGACGAAAACTCCTATCATGGCACCAAGAACGACCTTTATGTCGACGGAAACCTGAAACTCAATGTTGCCGGACCGAGCGGCATCAACAACAACAGTGCCGTTTTCATCCAAAGCGGTACCGGCGGTTTCGGTTCGCTGGACATATGGGGAAACGGCACCAGTATGGTTCAAATTTCGGCAAACTCGTCGATGGGAACCACCAATGTTCATAATACCGCCCTCCGCCTTGTCGACGGGATCACTTATGCGAATAACGTCGTTACGTTGGATTCGGAATCCTCGCTCCAAGGGAACGGCACGCTTTCGGCGACCGGCAGCATCACGATTATCGGTAACTTCAGTCCGGATTCCGACACACTTGATCCGACCCGCAAAACGGTTGACAATGCAAGTCGCATCGGAACCTTGACCGTGACCGGCGCCCCGACGAAGCTCGACGGTTTTACGTTCAGCTACGACGTCGTCGGACCGACCTCGACAGGTAACACGAATGATTTGGTTCGTTTCGGTTCACAAAATGTCACGATCACGGGCGGCACGATCAATTTCATCACCGCCGGCAGCGCGGGCCTTGAAACGGGCCGCTATCTGGTTTTCGATTCCACGGCGGCGAATTATTTGAACAGCAACGGCACCGCCTTGACCGAAACGCAACTGAACCAGGTACTCAAGGGGCAGGTCAACGGCATCGCCCATTCGGTCGGCTCGCCGCGGTTGAGTCATGAATTCCAATTCGGAACCGGTACGGCGACGAACTCGCAAATCTGGCTCGACATCGAGCGCAACACTCTGCAAGTCGTTTGGCAGGGCGGTTCGGCGAACTGGGCTTCGACCGGCTGGCAAAGCGTGCAGCAAAACGGCGGTACCCACGCCAACGATTTCAACGACGGCGACCTGGCGGTTTTCGACAACCACGCCAGCTCGACCATTCTGCAAAAAGCCACACTCGGTTCGGACATCATCCTCAGCGGTTTGCAGGTCAACACGGTCCTCGGCAATACGACGATTGCAAACATTGAGATCACCGGCACCGGCGGCATCAGCGCGAAGAAAACCGATGCGAGCATCGTCGGCCAGTATGCCAACAGCACGACCGATCCGCAACGATTCGACACCACCGGTAAGCTGGAAATGCGGGGACGCACGGTTGATATCAACACCAATGATTTGACGACCCTGATAATTTCCAATACTGGTACGAATACCTTCGAGGAAGGCATCGACATTTACGACGGCATGATCATACTCGACGGGCCGGATGGACGCTTGGGAACCTATGGAAGCGTTTCCGGGCACGCCAATGCCGGGCTGGTGACGTTCAAGGACCCTCAATACAGCGTTGAAACGACGGAAGGTCGGGTCGTCGCCGTTGCCGGACAAAATCAAACGCTTGTCAACCGTTTTGTCATCGAGCAGAATCTCAACCGGAACTACATCGTCGCCAATGCCGTCACAGCGACGATTACGGGAATCACAGGCGAAAACGCCATCGAAATCGGGAACCGATCGGCGTTGACCCTCCATGCCAATGGAAGTCACGGAAATATCTTCCTGGCAGGGAACGGCAAGGATATCGCGATCGGCCAGAACGCCCAGTTGGATGTCACCGGTTCCGGCAACGTTTTTGTCCGGAGCGGCATGCAAGGCGCGGCTGGTTCCTACCTCATCAAAAACGATACGGGAACACTTCAAATCGAAACAGATTCAAACGCCGACAACACCCTGGTGACCGGCGGTATTTTCCGTGTGACGAATGGCGTGACCTACGGACTTGCCGGTTCCTCCTCGTTCACCGCACCGCAAAGCGGGACGGGAACCGTGGCCGGTGCGGGGACGATCCAGGCGCAATCGATCGACATTCAAAACGTCATTTCGCCGGACAATCTCGGCGCTGCCGATCCCAACGGTGGTTCCCGCTACGGCACGCTCACGTTCAACACCACCGGAAGCACGCTGAATTTCGAGAATTTCACGCTCGACTTCGACGTGGCCGGTCCCACGATCAACGATGATGGTACATTTCCGTCTCCGGCTTACGCCACCGATCTCCTGGTGGTCGGCGGCGCCGTGGCAACACTCAGTAACGGCAAAGTCAATTTCCGTACGGAAAATAACGAGGCGTTCCAACGAGGTGACTATCTCGTCGTCAAGTCGAGTGATGCTTACGATGCGGCATCGATGGCGGATATCAACCAATCCCTGACGGCGCTGGTCAACGGCGCGGCGATTAATGGAAATACGCCGCGCGGCGACGTACAATTCGTACTTCGCGACAGTGCCGACGGCACTATTCCCGGTGATGTAAAAGACATCTGGCTCGTCAACGAACTGAACTCGCTGTCGATGAACTGGACCGGTGTGAATGCCAATCCCGCGATTCCCGTGAGCGACAGTTGGGAATTCGGCATCGATCGCATGCATAGCGCCCAAGAGAGTAGTGCCGTACGAGAATCCCAATTCATGAACGGCGACAAGGTTTTCATTTATCAACCGAATTCGGGCACACCCATTACGGTCACCTTGAATGCGCCGGGCCCGAGACCGATGAATGTGACCGTCAGCGGTCTGGTCGTCGGCATGAACAGTGGGACCGGCGGCAATCCCGATACCAACGGCTCGGTTTACGGTGGCAATGTCACCATCGAAGGGCTCGGCAGCATCACGGCGGACGCCTCCAGCGCCTTCGGTGCATATGTCACAGGCGTTGCCGGGCAACCGACTCTCATACCGACCGGCAAGTTACAAAAATACGGCGCCGGCGGACTGCTTATCCGTAATACCGGAGGAAATCATTTCCTTGGCGGAACCGAATTGTACGGCGGAAACATTTCCATCGGACACAAGCAGGCGCTGGGCGAGGTGGACGGGACCGGCAACAATCTCGATGGTTACGTCTTCTTCGCCGGCGCCGACAACGTAACCCGAACCGTGACCGTGCAGCCGATTGATGCGGACACTCCTCCCAATCCCATCACGAACATCCAAAACCATTTCCGGGCGGTTTCCACTGCGGGAACCAACATATTCCAGATTGCCAATCCCTTAACGATTTCCGGCGTGGCGAACAACAACGGCACGACCGCACAAGGTGGGGCGTTTTATGTCGGCGCGGGATCGAACCTGACCATCGACGCCGACGGTGACCTGACGCTTTCCGGCAACAGCGCCAGAGACGCTTCCAATGACATTTACACCAATGGTACATTGACCTTCGATGTCGCCACTGGAAAAGGAGTGTTCGTGGGCAGCGGACTTGCCGGCGGCGGTACGGTCAACGTCGGTACTGGAAATCTCGATAGAATCGGTTTCGTACAGATTGCCGCCGAATCCCCTTTTGGAGGGACAACCAATGTCCACTCCGGTACTACGTTTCGTGTCGCCAATGCCAAAAGTTATGGCGCTTCGACCCACCTCTTCAACCTGAACACCGGATCGAAGCTCGAAGGCAATGGGGTGATTGATGCCCAAACCGCCACGATCAATGGCAACATCAGCCCCGACGGTAAAACCAAATCCGCTTTGGACAAATTGGCCCCGACCGGCAATGACCGCTATGCCGTTCTGAGAATCGCGGGAGCAGGAGCTGGCACGACAACGACCTTGGACGGGTTCACCTTCGACTACGATGCCAAAGCTCCGAATACAGGTAACGGCTCGAACACGCCCAACGATCTGCTCCTGATCTCCGGCATAGAAACGATCAATCTCGGCACGCTCGATCAAGCGGGAACGGTCGGAACGGTCAATTTCCGGACCGATACGGAAAACAATGTCACGACACTGGCCGAGGGAAAATATCTGATTGTCGATACCGACTACGCCGGTTCCGGGATCACCATGGCCTGGACCAGCGCGACCTCGCCCAACGACGTCCTCAAAGGCACGGTCAACGGCACGAGTTTCGACACCTTTTCACCGCGAAGCGGTTTCGCCTTCCGTTTCAACGACACGACGGAAGAGGCATCGGTTGCCGACTCGCAAATCTGGCTCGACATCGCATTGAATTCGCTGTCGATGGATTGGACCGCAGGCAACTCGACATGGAATTCGACCGACGAAAACTGGCTAAGCTATCAAACCAGCGTCGACGGCACGACTCGGGAAAAAATCTTCCGCGACGGCGACAAGGTTTATTTCTCCGGTGACACCGATTTCACCGTGACACTGGACGACGACGTGACCGTCAGCGGCATGGTGGCCGGACAAAACTCGGCCGGAACGTCTGGAACCGGTAATGTGACGATTACCGGCGATTACGGCATCACGGCCCGATTACCGAAACCGACCGGTGAAACGGATATCGTCGGCAAATATGTCGGCAACACACTCGCTGAAACCGGCAAGCTGGAAAAATACGGCACGGGAACGTTGACGCTCTCCAACACCGGCGCGAACGAATTCCAGGAAGGCATCGACCTCTACGGCGGCACCATTGCCCTTGACGCCGAGGATCGGTTCGGCATTTACGGCACTGTTGCCGGACACGACAATGCCGGGCAGGTCACGTTCAAGTACGTCGATCCGGGGGACGGTACGGAAGACGACACCGCCAAGGTCATC